>JBAPXO010000355.1:0-2068 GCA_049284255.1 Solirubrobacteraceae bacterium
GCGTGCACCCGCTCGGAGGCGACGAGGCACGCTCGGCGGCCGCGCGCCTGGCGGCGCTCGCCGGGCATCCGCTGGAGTCCTAATGCGGGTCCAGGTCGTCGATCCCTCGGCGTTCACGCCGGCCTATGACCACGCGTTGTGCGCCGCGCTGGCGCGCGCCGGAGCCTCGCCGGAGCTGATCACCAGTCGCTTTGCCTACGGGGAGATCCCCAGCCCCGACGGCTACCGACGACGCGAGCTCTTCTATGCCCGCGCGCTGGGGTCACCGGGATCGCGCCTGCGCCGCGCCTCCAAGCTGGCCACCCATGTCCCCGACATGCTGCGCTACCGGCGCGTGGCCGCGGCGGCCGATGTCGTCCATTTCCAATGGCTCGACGTCCCGTGGGTGGACGCCGAGCTGCTCCCCGACCGCCCGCTCGTGCTGACCGCCCATGACCTGCTCCCGCGTGAGCCCAAGCTCGGCCAGGTCCGGGCGCAGCGCCGCTCATATGACCGCGTCGACGCCGTCGTCGTCCACTCCGACTACGGCCGGCGCGCGCTCATCGAGGGCCTCGGCCTGGCCGAGGCCAAGGTCCACGTGATCCACCACGGCGCGTTCACCCACGTCGCCGATCGAACGTCGGGTTCGCTGCCGACCGAGCTCACCGACACCGGGGAGCCGGTGGTCCTGTTCTTCGGGCTGCTGCGTCCCTACAAGGGGATCGAGACGCTCCTGCGCGCCTGGCAAGGGATCGAGGGCGCGCAGCTGTGGATCGTGGGGCGACCAATGATCGATCTCGCACCCCTGCGCGCCCGGGCGACGTCCAGCGTGCAGCTGGTCACGCGGTATGTGTCAGAGGACGAGGTCTCGGCGGTGATCCACCGCGCCGACGTCGTGGTGTTGCCCTACGAGCGGACCGAGCGCTTTGACCAGTCCGGCGTCCTGGCGAGCGCGCTCGCCGCCGGCAAGGCGATCGTGCTCAGCGACATCGGAGGCTTCTCGGAGGTCGCGGCGAGCGGAGCCGCCCGCCTCGTCGCGCCGGGCGATCCCGGGCATCTGCATCAAGCCCTGGCAGAGCTCGTCGACGACGCTGGCGCCCGCGCCCGGCTCGGAGCCGCCGCTCTCGAGGCCGCACGCGGTCCCTACTCATGGGATCGGGCGGCGCGGGAGACGCTCGGGCTCTACCAGCGACTGATCAGGAGCTGACCGGGACGGGCTCGGACAGGCGCCGAGCCACCTCGGCGCGTACGACCGGAGCGACCTCGGTGCCGAACAGCTCCATCGAACGCAGCACGTCCTTGTGGGCGACCGCGCCGACGCTCATCTGACCGATGTAGCGGCTGTTTCCGAACAGCTCATGCTCGAAGAGAATCTTCTCCGCCACCTGCTCGGCCGAGCCGGCCGCGACCGCGCCCTGCGGGGAACGCAGCGCCTGATACTCCTCGCGCCCCGACGGCGGCCAGCCGCGCTCACGGCCGATCCGGTTCATCATCGCCAGGTAGGGGGCGGCGAACGCGGAGTCGGCGGCCGCTGAGGTCTCCCCCACGAAGGCGTGGGTGTTGATCGCCAGCGGCAGCACTGCGGCGTCATGCCCGGCCTGCATCGCCGAGCGGCGGTAGAGCGCGACCAGCGGGGCAAAGCGCTCGGGTTGTCCACCGATGATCGCCAGCGTCAGCGGCAAGCCGAGGGTGCCGGCGCGGATCACCGACTGGGGCGAGCCGCCGACCGCGACCCAAACCGGGAGCGGATTCTGGATCGGGCGCGGGTAGACGCCGGCATCGTTGAGCGGCGCCCGCAGGCGACCCGACCATGTGACGTGCTCGGAATCGCGGATCTTGAGCAGCAGATCGAGCTTCTCGGCGTAGAGCTCGTCGTAGTCGTCGAGGTCGTATCCGAACAGCGGGAAGGACTCGATGAACGAGCCGCGGCCGGCCATGATCTCGGCGCGTCCGCCTGAGATCAGATCGAGCTCGGCGAACTGCTCAAACACGCGCACCGGATCGTCGGAGCTGAGCACGGTTACCGCGCTCGAGAGCCGGATCCGCTCGGTCCGGGCGGCGATCGCGGCGAGGGCCACCGGCGGTGATG
>JBAPXO010000356.1:0-1696 GCA_049284255.1 Solirubrobacteraceae bacterium
GATTTGCAAACGGCGACTCCTGGGGCTCGTAGTGCACTGGCAGCGGCCCGTCGAGCAGACCCGTGGGCGCGAACAGCCACCCCCGCCCGTCGGGGTGCAGGGTGAACGGCTTGTCCCCGGCGATCCCATCCATCTTCTTGGCGTCCTTGGCGGGCTTGTAGTCGGGCGCCTTGGTGGGCGGGAAATCGGGCGAGTCGCCCAACGTCGTCCACTTGCCCTGTTCGGCGTCCCACCAGACGTAGCGCTTGCGCTCAGACCACGGTTTCCCGTCCGCGTCGGCCGAGGCCCGGTTATAGATGATCCGAATGTCCTTGGGCCACGCCCAGCCCCATTCTTGGGCGATCCAGTTCTGTTGCGATCCCGGTTTCTTGCGCGCCGCCTGGTTGACCCCCTCCTTGTAGATGCCGCAATGAATCCAGGATCCACATGCCGTCGACCCGTCCTCCTTGAGGAAGTCAAACGAGTCCAGAAACGAGCCATCGGTTTGGCGTCCGGAGATCTCCTGGAGCACGTGCTCGGGGTCGGGCTCCAGATCGCGGCCGACCAGCGGGTAGTCCCAGGTGAGATCGAGAATCGGGCGGTCCCTGGGATCGGTCGAATCGGCCAACCGCTCGCGGATCTCCTTGCCGAGGTAGTAGATCCAGTGCAGATCGGAGCGGGCTTCGCCCGGTGGTTCGCATGCCTTGTAGCGCCACTGGAGCAGTCGCTGAGTGTTGGTGAACGTGCCGTCCTTCTCGGTGTGGGCGGCCGCGGGCAGGAAGAAGACCTCGGTCTGGATGTCCTGCGCGCGGACTTCGCCTGACTCGTGATCGGGCGAGTCCTTCCAGAACGACGCCGACTCGATGAGCTGAAGGTCGCGCACGACCAGCCAGTCGAGCTTGGCCAGCGCGCTGCGCATCAGCTTGGAGTTGGCCGATCCCACCGTCGGGTTCTGGCCGACGCAGAACATGCCCTGGACCCCGCCGTCGAGCATCTTGAGCATCATCGCGTAGTGGGAGTGGTCGCCGTCGATGCGCGGCAGGTACTGGAAGCCGAACTCGTTGCCCTCATCCGCGGCGTCGCCCCACCACGCCTTGAGCATCGAGACGATGTACGGGCGCAGGTTCCCCCAGACGCCCGTGTCGGGACCGTTGAGCTCGACGAACCTGTCGAGCGTCGGATGGGCGTGGGGACGGGGCATCGGGATGTAGCCCGGGAGGATGTCGAACAGGGTGGGGATGTCGGTCGAGCCCTGGATGTTGGCGTGGCCGCGGAGGGCCAGAACCCCGCCGCCGGGACGACCGACGTTTCCGAGCAGGAGCTGAAGGATCGCGCCGGCGCGGACGTTCTGCACGCCGACGGTGTGCTGCGTCCACCCGACCGAGTAGACGAGCGCCGAGGTGCGCTCGCGCCCCGAGTTCTCGCACAGCGCCTGAGCCACGGCTTCGATGTCCGCGGCGGAGCAGCCGCAGATCTCGGCGACCGTCTCCGGGGTGTAGCGCGCGAAGTGCCGGCGCAGAATCTGCAGGATGCAGCGCTCGTCCTGCATCGTGTTGTCGTACTCGGGAGGCTGACCTCCCTCCAGCTTCAGACCGTGGGCGCCCTGGGTCTGGTGCCCCGTCTGCTCGTCCTCGCCGCCGGCGCTCTCAGAACTAGTCCCGGCGTAGGTCCAGGTGTCGGTTCCGTAGGCGCGGCGCTCGGGATCCCAGCCTGAGAA
>JBAPXO010000357.1:0-10424 GCA_049284255.1 Solirubrobacteraceae bacterium
GTCAGGCGCTGCGTGAGGACGCTCATCGCGCCGGACGGCGGGGTTCAGCCCGGGGCGGGGGCGGGTTGCGCGGGGCTCGCGCCCGCGGCCAGCTGTCCGCAGGCGGCGGCGATGTCACGGCCTCGGGTAAGACGCACCGTGGCCGCGACGCCGGCGCGCTCGAGCTCTGCGCGGAAGGCATCGATGGCCTTGGGGCTCGAGCCTTCGTAGGGGGAGTCGGTGGGGTTGTAGGGAATCAGGTTGACCTTGAACGCCTTGGGGTCGAGCACCTCGGCGAGCTGGCGCGCCTGGACGTAGGAGTCGTTGACCCCAGCGAGCATCACGTACTCCACGAACACCATGCGCCGCTTGCGTTCGTAGTGGGCACGGCAGGCATCGAGCACCTCGCCGAGCGGGTAACGGTCATTGACGGGCATCAGCTCGGACCGCAGGGCGTCGTCGGCAGCGTGGAGCGAGAGAGCGAGGCGGACCGGCATCCGCTCGGTTGTCAGGCGCTCGATGCCAGGGATCCAGCCGACGGTGGAGATAGCGGTGTGGCGATTGCCGATCCCGAGGTCGGGAAGCTTGGCGCAGGCGTCCAGGACGGCGTCGAGGTTCATCATCGGCTCGCCCATCCCCATGAACACGGCATGGTCCACGCTGCCCAGCCGGCGGAAGTGAAGTGCCTGGTCGAGGATCTCCGAGACGGTGAGATTGCGGCCAAAGCGCATCTGGCCGGTCGCGCAGAACGTGCAGGTCAGCGGGCAGCCTGACTGCGAGGACAGGCACAGCGAGCGGCGGCCGTCTCGATAGCGCATCAGTACCGCCTCCAGCGGCCGCCCATCTCCGGTGCGGAACAGCACCTTGATCGTCCCGTCGGAGGCGTGCGCCTCGTTCTCCACGCTGAGGCTTGAGAACGGGACCCCGCCGGCGAGCCGTGCTCTGAGCTCGAGTGGGAGGTTGGTCATCTCGTCGAAACTCGCGACTCCCCGAGCCGCCCAGCTCCAGATCTGCCCTGCCCGGTAGGCCGGCTGGCCGAGGTCGTCAAGGTGCTCTTGGAGGAGATCGAAGTCCATGTCATCCCTGAGGCTATCCCGCGTCATCCCGGCGATGACGTGATGCAACCTGGTTCCCTATACGGCGACCCAGTAGACACACGCCCCCCCGGGGCCGAGTAGGCGCGTGTCGGTGGACCGCTAGCGTGCCGCGGAATGCGCCTTGGAAAATTTTTGGCCACCGCGGGGGTGGCGTCCCGGCGCGCCGCCGAGGAGCTCGTGCGTTCGGGACGTGTGGCCGTCGACGGTCAGACGGTCACCGATCCGGCGACCGATGTCGGTCAAGAGCATTCGGTCACATTCGATGGCGCACCCGTGGCGGCTATCTCCGAGCGGGTCGTGTATGCCGTCAACAAGCCGGCCGGGGTCGTCTCCACCGCGAGCGACCCTCAGCGCCGCCCGACCGTAACCTCGCTGATCGCGGCCGACGCGCGCCTATATCCCGTAGGTCGCCTCGACATCGACACGACCGGTCTGATCCTGCTCACCAACGACGGCGAGCTCGCATACCGGCTGACCCACCCGCGCTACGAGGTGCCAAAGATTTATCGGGCCGTGGTGACGAACCCGCCGGTGCGCGACCGGGCGCTGCGCGAGCTGCGGCGCGGCGTGACCCTTGACGACGGACCCACGGCGCCGGCGAGGGCTCGCCGCCTTGCCCCCGACACGCTTGAGCTAGAGATTCACGAGGGGCGAAAGCGTCAGGTCAAGCGCATGTGCGAGGCGGTCGGCCATCGAGTGCGGCGCCTGGAGCGGGTCGCCTTCGGCCCGCTCGGACTCGGCGACCTGTCGCCCGGCGACAGCCGGAGGCTCAACTCGTCCGAGCTTCGGGCGCTGGAGAACGCTGGACGAGGAGCTCGTCGCGACGCAGGCTAGTCGTCGTCAACGCCCCGGCCACGGCGGCGCGGGTCAAGAGAACCGGCCGGCGGCTGGCCAGGGCCATGATCGTGAACTGGCGCACGTGACGCAGCCCCTCGGGACGAAAGCCCGGGATGTCATAGCGGGGCTGCATCACCGAGGGGATCAGGTTGCACGCGGCTCCCCACCAGCACAACGGTTGCCCCGGAGCCGTCATCGAGATCACGTCGAGCCGGTCGACCGGGACAGCGGCCGATCCGCGCAAGGGCCGGAGGTCGGGCAGGTAGAGCGACAGCGGGAGCAGCGTGGTGTAGTGCTGGATGAGGATCGCTCGCCCAGCCGCCCCCGACGGCGCCGGACCGAGTGCCCGCGCCACGGGTCTCCAGTTCGGTCTCTGCATGCTGGGGTTGGTGGCGATGCCGATGGTGGCGACGACGCCGGTCGCGCACAGGGCGAGGGCTACGAGCGCGCCGGCCAAGCGGGCCCGCCCAACCGCCAAGCCGCCCGATATCAAGATCGCCGCCGGCAGCCAGATGGCGATGATGTTGCGGGTGATCAGGTCGTCGAACCCGATCGCGGCGAGCACCAGGGCAAGGAGTAGACCGGCGAGTGCCAGTCCCCCGGCCAGCAGCGCCGGACCACGCTCGGCGACGGTCGCCCGTAGACCCAGCAGCCCGAGCGCGACGAGTGCGAGCGCCATCGCGACGTACTTGAGGATCTGGCGGTGAGGGGCGTTGGTGCCGATCAGGAACTGGGGAACGATTTGGCGGAGGCGGGGCCCGAGCGGGGCATGCGCGATCCAGCTGTCGTGGCCGGTCCCGTTCTGGGAGACGGCGAGCGGGATCAAGGCCAGACCACAGAGCGCGACGAGGCCGACGCCGACCCTCACGGCGCGCCGGTCCCGATACTCCCAGAGCAGCCATCCCGCCTCGGGGACGATCGCCGCCACCGCGTAGTAGTGGATGGCGAGCGCGACGGCCGAGGCGACTACCCACGAGGCCAGGACGCGTGGCGTCGGGGCGGCGCGCGCGTAGGCGAACGCCACCAGTGAGATTCCCGTGAACAGCACGAGCAGCGCGTAGGACCGCGCCTCCTGCGAGTACCAGATCAGGAACGGGTTGCAGGCCGTCAGAGCCGCGCAGATCACGCCCGCCCGGCGTGATACGAGCTTGGCTGCCGCGACGTAGGCGACCGGGACCGTGAGCACCCCGGCCACGGCCGAGAGCGACCGCAGCCCGGCTTCGTCGTTGCCGAACACCCGCGACCACACCCAGGCCACGCAGTAGTACAGCGGCGGCGTCGATTCGCTCTGCGGAATCAACCCCAGCATTTTGCCGGGCGGGTAGTGCACGAGCAGGGCGGTATTGGCCTCGTCGAACCAGAATCCCTGACGGCCGAGGCCGTAGAAGCGCAGGACGGCGGCGAGTGCGACGAGCGCGGCGACGGCCCACCCAACGGGCTGCGCGCGATCTCCCACGCGCCAGATGGTGGGCCACGGCGAACGGCTGACCCGCTCGGCTCCTGTCACCGAACCGGCACTCACGGGCGCGAAGCTAGCCCGGATCAGGACGCGGCTACCAGCACTCCCAGTCCGCTTAACAGAAACGCAACTGCGCCGCTGAGAAGGGTAAATGCCACCAACGCCACTATCTTCACGACATGCGACACGACGCGACATCGGCTGATTCGCCCCTAGCGCTCGCCTCCGGCTCGGTGGCGGGTGCCGGCTCGAGCTCGGGCGAGGCGACCGTCGCGCTGCCGCGTATTCCCCTCAGCTTGCGGAGCTCCTTGCGCTGGCCGCAGATCACGCTCGGGCCCAGGGCGGGCAAGATCGCGCTCGGACTGGTCGTGCTCGCCACGCTCGCCGTCGTCGCCTTTGCGGCGTCGGGCCCCACGATCCTCGTGCCGCGCAGTGCCCAGGCGTTTCCGGGCTGGGAGGCCGGTCCGCTTCACGACCTGATGCCGCGACTGCTCTCCGACCCCAAGGCGCTTGGGATCGGCTTCAGCGCCGTGCTGGCGGCGATGCTCCTCGCCTACGCGGCGGTGCTGGCGGCGGTGCGCTCGCTATCGATGCGCCTGATCGTCGTCACCGTGGTCGCGCTGCACGTGATCCTCCTGATGAGCCCGCCCCTGCAGCTCACCGACCTTTTCAACTACCTCGGCTACGCGCGCCTCGGTGGGCTGCACGAGCTCAACCCCTACACCCACGTCATCCGCCAGGAGATGTTCGATCCCGTCTACCGGTTCTCGAGCTGGCACAACCTGCGCAGCCCCTACGGCCAGCTGTTCACCGCGCTCACCTATCCCTTGTCGCGGGTCAGCCTGCCGGTCGCCTACTGGGCGCTGAAAGTCGGCACCGTGGGACTAAGTCTGGGGTTCGTAGCGCTCGTCTGGCAGTGCGCGCGCCAGCTCGGGCGCGACCCCCGGTTCGCGGTCGTGTTCGTGGCCTTCAATCCGATCTTCCTGATCTACGCGGTCGCCGGATTCCACAACGACTTCTTCATGCTCGTGCCGTCGATGGGCGCGATCTCGCTGCTGCTGGCCGGGCGTGACCGCGCCGCCGGCGCGGCGCTGATGATCGCGATCGCGGTCAAGTTCACGGCCGTGCTTCTACTCCCTTTCCTCCTTGTCGCGGCCGTGACGCGTCCACGCCGAATCCGGGTCCTGGTCGGCGCCGTCCTGGCGGCGATTCCGCTCGGCGTGCTGATCGTGGGGCTGTTCGGGTTCGCGATCCCAAATCTGTCCCAGCAGAGCTCGCTGCTCACCGACTACAGCATCCCGAACCTGGTCGGGCTCGTGTTCGGAGTCGGGGGCACGCCTGATCTCCTACGAGCGGCGACGGTCGGGGTCGTCCTCGTCGTCGCCTACGAGATCTATCGCCGCAAGGACTGGCTGACGGCAGCGGGATGGTCGACGCTCGCCCTGATCGTGAGCCTCGCCTGGCTCGTACCTTGGTACATCGTCTGGCTGCTGCCCCTGGCCGCGCTGGGCACGAGCGTACGCCTGCGACGGGTGGCAGGAGCGATGACGGTGTTCCTGATCCTCACCTTCTTCCCGGCCACCCCGCTCTACACGTCGGCGCATGGGATCAGACCCTTGGCAACCCCGGCCGGCGATGCCTCGGCGTCACTCCAGAATAAGCTCGCGCAGTAGACGACCGGGCGCGCGACCGGGGCTTTGTTAGCTTCGCTACGTGCGCGCACAGACCCCCATCGCCGTGCCGCCGCTGCCCGCCGCGCCGGCCATACCGGTCGCGGCGCGCCGGCGAAGCGGCCTCGACGGCTATGAGATCGCGCTACTCGCGCTGTTCGGCGCGCTCTCGCTGTGGGTGGTGGCAATCGACGTGTGGAGCGCCATCGAACACGGCCGGGTGTGGACTGGAACCGACGGCTTCTTCATCGTCGATCAGATGCAGTATCTGTCGTGGATCCAGTCGGCCTCGCAGCACCTGCTGATCTCCAACATGTTCGTGCTGCGTCCGACGCCGTCGGACTATTTTCAGCCGGCGATCGCCATCTCCGGCGCGATCACCGCCCTTGGGGTCGCCCCATGGTTGTCGCTGCTGCTGTGGAAGCCGGTCGCGGTGGTGGCGACCTTCCTGGGCCTGCGGGCGGTCGTCTACAGGAGCCTGAGCGGAAAGCTCGAGCGTCGTGCCGCGATCACGCTCGGGCTGCTCTTCGGTTCCTTCACGGTCGTCTACGGCAGCTTCGGGATCATCGGGGACATGATGCCCGTGTGGCAGTCCTGGGGTTATCCCTTCGGGCTGATCGCGGTGGCGTTGGTGGCCTTCGGGCTGCTCGGATACGAACGCGCCCGCGCGGGCGGACGGATCGCCTGGCTGCCCGGCGTGATGGGCGCCGTGGCCAGCACGCTGCATCCCTGGCAGGGCGAGCTGATGATCCTCGTCGTCGCCGGCGCCGAGCTGGTGCGCTGGCGCGAGAACCTGGGTTGGGTGCGCCGCTCGCAATGGCAGCGGCTGGCGCTCCCCGCGCTCACGATCGTGCTCGTGGCCGCCCCCCTCTTGTATTACGACCTACTCGGTCACCTCGATCTCTCCTGGAACCTCGCCCGCCAGGCCAGCAAGCACACCTTCTCGTTCTGGTCGATCGCGATCGGTGCGGCGCCGCTGGCACTCTTCGCCGCGCTGGGCTACCGCGGACGTCCCGACGACTTCTTCGAGCTCCTGCTGCGCGTGTGGGCTCCCGCGACGATCCTCATCTACTTCGTGTCGGGGAGCTCGGCCAGCGCGACCCCGTTGCACGCCGTCAACGGCATCACCCTGCCCCTGGCCGTGCTCGCGGTCAAGGGCGTTCGCCGCAGCGGGCTGCGCCGGATGCCCCGGGTCCGGCTGGTGGCGGGCGTGGCCATCCTGCTCGGGACCGTCCCCGCCAACGCCTATGCGCTGGCGGTCGCCCACAACTACACCAAGCCCACCGGGGGCAACGCCAACTTCATCAGCCACGACGAGAAGGCGGCGCTCAGCTATCTGGCCCATGATCCCGTGGCCGGCGGGGTGATGACGCAGTTCTACCTCGGCGAGGCGGTTCCCGGCCGTACCGGCCGCAAGACATTCGTCGGAGACTGCCTGTGGTCAGAGCCCAACTGCATGCCGCGTTCCCTGAGTGCCGACGCGC
Organism: Solirubrobacteraceae bacterium; assembly: GCA_049284255.1. Classification (GTDB taxonomy): domain Bacteria; phylum Actinomycetota; class Thermoleophilia; order Solirubrobacterales; family Solirubrobacteraceae; genus Palsa-465. The sequence continues at coordinate 6,527 of JBAPXO010000357.1, forward strand.
TGTTTGAGGGCAAGCTGTCGCCCGCGGCGTCACAGCGGTTTGTGCGCCGCAGCGGGGCGCGATTCCTCCTGGCCAGCTGCAACGCGCCTGACGTCAATCTACGTCGCAAGCTCGGCGCGCTCTTCGCCTCGGTGCGGCATTTCGGCTGCGCCGCCGTGTACGAGCTCCAGCCGCCCACACCGGCCGCGGGACCTCTGGCAGAATTACCGCCCAATGCGGCTGTTCGCGCTCCGAGGCGCCAATAGCGTCGAGGCCAACGAAGCGAGCGCGATCCTCGAGGCCACCGACCTACTTATCCGGGAGCTGATGGAGCGCAACTCGCTGACGGTCGAGGCGATGGTAAGCGCGATCTTCACCCTCACCGCCGACCTGGACGCCGAATTCCCCGCGGTGGCCGCGCGTCGCTTGGGACTGGACCGTGTGCCTCTGCTGTGCGCGAGGGAAATCCCGGTCCCGGGGTCGCTGCCCCGAGTGATCAGGGCGATGGTCCATTACTACGCGCCCGCAGAGCACGAGCCTCGCCACGTCTACCTGGGAGCGGCACGAGGGCTGCGGGTCGATCTGGACTCGGCACAATAGGCACCACCACGGCCATGGCGATCGAGTTCGGAGAGCGCATCAGGAGGATTCCGTCGTATCCGCTGGCAGCGGGATACGACCTCGGCGGCGACATCGCCATGCTCGCCTCCAACGAGTCCTGCTTCGGCCCCGCCGCTGGTGTCCTCGAGGCCGCTCAGCGGGCGCTCTCCGGCGTCCACCGTTATCCCGATCCGTCCTACTCTGCGCTTCGGAGCGCCCTATCCGAGCGCTATGGAATCGCCCGCGAGCGGATCGCACTCGGCAATGGCTCCTGTGACATCTTGCTGGCGGCCGGGGAGGCGCTGCTCGAGCCGGGGGCCGAGGTCGTCTATTCGTGGCCGGCGTTCAGCGTCTATCCGCACCTCGCCGCGGCCTCCGGAGCGCGCGCGATCGAGGTCCCGCTTGACGACGACGATCGCCACAACCTCGAGGCCATGGGTGATGAGATAACCGTGGCCACGCGGCTAATCCTGATCTGCAACCCCAACAACCCAACCTCGACCGCGATCGGGCTCGACGACGTGGCTCGCTTCCTGGAGCGGGTTCCGCGCCACGTCTGCGTGATCCTCGACGAGGCCTATTGCGAATTTGCGCTCACCCTGGGGGACACCTACGCCTCCTTGGACCTTCTGCGGCGGTGGCCAAACCTCGTGCTGTTGCGGACTTTCTCCAAGGCCTATGGCCTGGCGGGGCTCCGCGTCGGTTATGGGCTGTGCGGCTCCGAGGACTTCCGCGCCGCCGTCGATCAGGTTCGCCAGCCCTTCTTCCTCAACTCGGCCGCCCAGGCCGCCGCCGTCGAGGCGCTGCGCCACCAGGACGAGGTCGAGCGGCGGGTCACCCACACCGTCGCCGCCCGCCTGGAGCTCATGGACGGCCTCCGTAGTCTCGGCCTGTGGGTCGCCGAGTCGGACGCCAACTTCGTCTGGACGCACCTTCCCGAGACGCCTCTCGAAGCCGACGTGCTCGCCGGGCTGGCGACGCGCGGGGTGCTCGTCCGGGCCGGATCCGCGCTCGGGCGCGAGCGCTCGCTGCGGGTCACGGTGGGAACCGACGCCGAGAACGCCAAGTTCCTGGGGGCGATGGGGGAGATCCTGGGGTAGAAGGCTCGGCGTGCCGAGGATCGCTCGCGCGCCGGCATATCGCGCCCGAGGATCGCTCGCGCGCCGGCCTATAGCGTCCGAGGATCGCTCGCGCGCCGGCATATAGCGGTGGCTTGTCCCACACCCGCTCGCGTCCCTGGAGGTGTGGGACGTAGGCGGTGCTGGATGGCGTGGACCTCCCACACCTGGTCACGGCCAGGAGGGTGCGGGGCCGGGGTGACCCTATAGACCGTCCGCCCGGGCGAGTTGCCGCGTGGGCGGGTCGGCGCGGAGGCGGGTCAGCTGCGCCCAACCGCCCAACGTTGGCAGCGCCCCCGCAGTCTGGTAGAACCCCTGCTGAAGCGCATGAGCGACTCTGCCCGCATGAGCCTGAGCTGCACCCCCGCCGGCCTCGGCTGGTCGTTTTACGCGCGCTTCTACGCCTGGCGATTTAGCTAGGCGCTCGGCCGACATCCCCTGCGCTCGCAGCGCGCGAGAAGAGCTCGGAGGTCGAGCGCCGTAACCCCCCGAAGCGGTGGTTTGACCGCTTCGCGGCCCCTCCGGACAACCCGGTTCTCGTAAAGTCTCCAGGCGCGAAAGGAAGAAAAATGATGATCGTGATGAAACCGACGGCCAGCGAGCAGGAGGTGCAGGCCGTCGCCGACCGGGTGCGCAGCGTCGGTGCCCGAGCCCATGTGATCTACGGCGACGAGCTCACCGTGATCGGGGCAATCGGCGACAGCGAGCACGTTGCCCGCCTCGAGCTCGAGGGCAGCCCCGGCGTCGACCACATGGTGCCGATCTCAAAGCCCTACAAGCTCGCCTCCAGCCAGATCGCCCACGGCCAGCGCAGCGTTCTGGACATCGCCGGGCGCAAGGTGGGCGGGTCGAGCTTTGCCCTGATCGCCGGACCGTGCACCGTCGAGTCGCGCCAGCAGACGCTCGAGACCGCTCGCGTGGTCAACGATGCGGGGGCAACGATGTTCCGCGGGGGCGCCTACAAGCCCCGCACCTCTCCCTACGCCTTCCAGGGCCTCGGTCAGGAGGGCCTGCGTTTGCTCGCGGAGGCCAAGGCCGAGACCGGGATGCCGGTAGTCACCGAGGTGATGGATGCGCGTGACCTCGACGCCCTGCTCGAAGTCGCCGACGTACTGCAGATCGGCGCTCGCAACATGCAGAACTACACGCTGTTGTCCGAGGTCGGCCGCAGCGGCTGTCCGGCACTGCTCAAGCGCGGGCTCTCGAGCACGCTCGAGGAGCTGCTGATGGCCGCCGAGTACATCCTCAAGGAGGGCAACGAGTCGGTCATGCTCTGCGAGCGGGGCATCCGGACCTTCGAGACCGCCTACCGCTTCACGCTTGACCTGATGGCGATCCCGGTGCTCAAGGAGATGACCCACCTCCCGGTGATCGTGGATCCCAGCCACGCCGCGGGCCGGCGTGACCTGGTGATGCCGATGTCGCTGGCCGCCGCGGCCGCCGGCGCCGACGGGATCATCGTCGAAGTCCACCCGCACCCCGAGGAGGCGATCTGCGACGCCGCCCAGCAGCTCGTGGCCAGCGAGTTCGCCGACTACGCCGAGCGGGTCCATGCCGCCGCCGCCCTCGCCGGCAAGTCCCCATCGCGGCCCGCGGTCGCCGAGGCGCTGAGCTGACGTGGCCCTGACCGGTGCCTGGCGTCGCGATGCGGTTCGCGACCAGCGAATCGAGCGCCTGGTGCCGTTGGCGCCACCGGGGACGCTGACCGAGGAGCTGCCGCTTTCCGAGGAGCACATCCAGGTGCTCCTGCGGGGCCGCTCGGAGGTGCAGGCGATCCTGGACGGACAAGACGACCGCCTGCTGGCCGTCGTGGGGCCGTGCAGCGTCCATGACGTCGATGCCACGCTGGAGTACGCGCAGCGGCTGAGCGCGGAGGCCAGGCGCCTCGGCGACCACCTGGTCGTCGCCATGCGCGTCTACTTCGAAAAGCCGCGCACGACCATTGGCTGGAAGGGGCTGATCAACGATCCCCACCTGGACGGCACCGGCGACGTCAACCATGGCCTGCGAACCGCTCGCGCCCTCCTGCTCGAGGTCCTGGCGCTCGGCCTTCCCGTGGGTTGTGAGTTTCTCGATCCGATCACCCCGCAATACATTTCAGACGCCGTCAGCTGGGGCGCGATCGGAGCCCGCACGGTCGAGAGCCAGATCCACCGCCAGCTCGGCTCCGGGTTGTCGATGCCGGTGGGCTTCAAGAACCG
>JBAPXO010000358.1:0-11573 GCA_049284255.1 Solirubrobacteraceae bacterium
CTTGGCGGTGACGAATTCACGGTGCTCCTGGAGAATGTCGTCGAACTCGGCGAGGCGGAGGGCGTCGCGGATCGGATCCTGGAGTCGGTCGCTGAGACTTTCAAGATCCACGGCAACGAGATCCCAGTCAGCGCCAGCATCGGCATCTCATTGAGCGCTCCCGGCCTCAGCCCGGACGATCTGATCCGAAACGCCGACATCGCAATGTATGACGCCAAGCAGCGCGGCCGGGCACGGAGATCGGTGTTCGACGAGACAATGCACCGCGGAGTCATCGACCGTTTAGCTCGTGAGGTTTCCTTGCGCCGGGCGGTTGAGGGCTCGCTGCTGAGGATTCACTACCAGCCGATCGTCGAGCTCTCAAGCGGGCAGATCTGCGGGCTTGAGGCGCTCGCCCGATGGCCGGAGAACTGGCCCTTGGTGGAGCCATCCGAGTTCATCGCAATCGCCGAGGACACAGGCGTGATCGGCGCCCTGGGACGGCACGTGACCGATACCGCGCTCAAGACGCTCGCCGTCTGGAGGCACGAAGGTTTCGTGTCCAAGGACGTCTGCATGAGCGTCAACCTGTCCGACCGCCAGGTCGATGGCCCGGGCCTGGCGGAGCAGGTACGGCTGTCGCTGGACGCGGTCGACCTACCAGCAGACGCGCTCAAGCTCGAGATCACCGAGAGCACGCTGATACGAGAGGCTGAGCGCACCCAGCAGCTGTTCTCCGAAGTCTGCGGCACCGGGGTCGGGCTGCATTTGGACGACTTTGGCACCGGCTACTCCTCGCTCACCGCCCTGCGCAGCCTTCCCGTCGACGCCCTGAAGCTCGACCGCAGCTTCGTCGCGACGATCGCCCCCGGCGCCGACGGTGACGACACCATCGTGCGCTCGACGGTCGCCCTCGGACATAGTCTTGGCCTGGGAGTGATCGCCGAAGGAATTGAACGCCCCGACCAGCTGGCGCGCTTGCGCTCGCTTGGCTGCGAGTACGGGCAGGGCTATCTTTTCTCACCCGCACGGAGCGCCGAGCAGATGGGCGCGTGGCTGCAGAGCTGGACACCGGGCGACCTCGGGGGCTTGCTGCCCGTGTGAGCGACAGCGGCACCGTCGCGTGATTGGACTGCGCGGATCCGACAGCCGCTGCCGCCGATGCTCAAATGATCGCTCCCCTCGAGCCGTGCCGGTTGCTGCTCACGGTCGTTGTCGGCGATGATCTGCGATGCGATGACCGCGAGTGGGTCTCAAGTTACGGATGCGCCGGTCACGCTCCTGTTCATCGATATCGTGGGGTCGATGGCGCTTCTCGATCGACTTGGGGATCGGTACGCCGATCTGCTCGGTGATCACCATCGGTTGATGCGCGCGGCGATCAAGGGCGACGACGGACGGAAGGTCAGTACGGCCGGCGAGGACCTGCCCGTCGCGCGAGCGCTCATACTCGCTGCCAGCGCCGTCGCGAGCATGCAGCTCGCAGGCGATGCCACCGTGAATGGTTGCTCGTAGGGGAGGGGTGATGGCGCCGATCACGACCACCGCCGAGATCGGGAGACCGACCGACGAGGTCTTCGCCTATGTGACAGATCCGAGCACGATGCCCGAGTGGCAGCAAGGTGCCGTGAGCGGCCACATGGACGCGCCCACAACACGCGTCGGCTCCAAATGCACGACCGTGCGGCGGATCGGGGGCCGCGAGCGCGAGGTGACCACCGAGATCACCGAATACGATCCGCCCCACCGGTGGGCCGATCGGGGCGTCGACGGGCCAATCCGGGCCATCGTCGCGGTCACGGTCGAGCCGCTCGCCGACGGCTCACGATCGCGGCTGACGATCGAGCTGGACTTCACCGGCCGCGGGATCGGCAAGCTGCTGGTTCCGCTCGTCGTGCGTCGCCAGGCCGCCGGTGAGATGCCGGAGAATATGAGGCGGCTCAAGGAGCGGCTCGAGGCGGAAGCGTAGGTGGGGTCCGGACCCGGAGCGGTCGCCTATCGCATCTTGTAGCCGACGCTGACGATGTTGGCCTGCACGGCGGCCTCCGTGGCACTCGGAGGCACACCGATCGTCATGACGCCCTCGAAGAACTCGCCGTCGGTCGTGCCCTGGTCGCCGCCTGACCCGAGGATGATGGCCCCTTCCTGGCGCATCGGTGAGTATCCGTTGCCGGGAGGGGATGGTCCGCTGTAGAAGGTGGTGAGTCCGCCGGCGGTGGCGTTGGCGCCCTTGAGCGCGAACGTCTTCGAGCCTGGGTTCTCGAGCATGCCGGTGACGAACGGGTCGGGCATCGCGCGGTTGCCGGAGGTCGCGGCGCAGCACCAGCCGTCGCCGGACTCAAACGACCCTCCGATCAGGGCGGTCGGGGCTTGCGGGGTGGCTGTCGGGGTTCCGGTCATGAACATCCCGTTCTCGAGGTCGGCCTGAACCCACGGGCCGCCGCCCGGCCCGCAGGCATCCCAGCAGTCCCGGCTGAAGTTGAGCGCGTCCATCGTTCCGTTGCCGTCATCGGTGCCAGCGACCTCGGAGTTGCCAAAATCAAAGCAGCAGTCGCTGCCCGAGTAGGTGCCGCCGAAGACGCCATAGACGCTCTCGGCCTGTCCGCCGACCGCGACCCGCTTCGCCCGGACGTGACCGTTGTTGTAGGCGGCGCCGCGATTATCGACGCACGTGGCTGCCGTGGGGCACGGAAGCCCCGTCGGTGAGCCGCTCTGAAATTTCAACCCGTAAACCGGATGCCCGCCCGCGAAAATCGGCAGCGCATTGGCCGAGACGGGATCGTGGGAGTAGGTGGTGTTGCTGTAGGGCGAAGTGGTCGGACCTTGCGGGATCAGGTCGTTGTGGTCTGCGGTCTGGTCATAGACCTTCTCGACAACGCAGCTTGTGCCGGCACAGAACCCATTCTGCGCAGCCGCGTTGGCATACCCGCCCCGGGCGAGCACACCGATGTTGCGGACCGCGCCATCCGACGCTCGCTTGATCTCATAAAGCGGTCCGCCGTACCCCGCGAACAGCGCCCGGGTTGAGCTGAACGCGGCCACGCAAGGGGTTCCGGCCTTCGCATACAGATCGCACGGAAGCCGCCCCCTGCTGCCATGGCTGTGTCGTCGGGAGCGCTTGTGGTGGCGGTGACGGGCGCGTTTGTGGTGGCGGTGACGAGCGCGCTTGTGATGACGTCGGGCACGGCGGGGATTCGCGTCGCGGTGGGCCGCGTGACCCCCGGCGTGGTCGGCCATAGCGGCTGCTGGCGCCAACGCCAGAGCGAGGACGCAGGCGACCGCAACGACTCGCGACAGCATCCTCGCCGCCGACGTGACCGCGAGACGGACGGTGGGCGCTGCGTGTTCACTCGGCATCCTGGCTCCTCCTGCGAGACCGGCGGGACCGGTCCTAGACCGAGAGCCACTTTATCGGTGCGATGGCGATCTCGCTGAAATTCGAGCCGCCTTCGGATTCGCGATCGCCGTCTACGAGCTGGGCTACGCCATCCCGGGGCTAAGGCGTCCAGCCGAAGTAGACCTCGGCACGAATGATGCTGTCGCGGTCGAAGGTGAGGATCTCGGTGTTTCTGCCCCGGCCTCCATCGTGGTTGGTCATCTCGTAGGTCACGACGACCTCGTCGCCGGCCGCTATGAGCCGCACGAACTCGAACCGCTGGCCCTGCCCGGCCCCCGGCCAGCAGCGCTCGAAATATCCCGCGCGATCCAACCCCACGTCGACAGGACTGGAGAACGTGAAGGCGTCGGACAGGATGTGCTCGACGAACTCGCGATCACCCGCCGCGAACGCGAGGTAGAGATCTTGGGCGGCTTGAACTCGATTATCTGCCGACATTGACACCTCCGAAGATGGCGAACGGGATATTGACTGTGACTCGTCGGGACCCGAATAATCATCGCTGGGTGCGCCCGAGCTTCCGCGCTGAGCATGTGCCTGCATCGAACTGCATGCGAACGGAAAGAACATGTCCATGCGGCGGCGGTTACATCGGTTGATCGGGGCCGCCGCCGTGCTCCACAGCGCCACGGGCACGGAGCAGGCGCGGCCGTCGGATTTAGACCGAGCAGATCGTCGCGGACCCCGTCGGCCGAACCCGGTCGGTCACGCACGTCAGCTGCTCGGTCGCGTCCCGACCGGCGTGTGGGTGATCCTGGCAATCGCGCTGGTGCTTCGTCTGACCGTGGTCGCGGTCACGTGGGATACGCCGGTCACGCTTGATCCCCAGGACTTCAGCCGGACCGCAGCGTCCATCGCTCAGGGCCACGGTTACCCGCCAAGCAACCGAGCTCCAGGGGGTGGGGCGAGCGCGTTTCGGCCTCCGGGCTACCCGGTGTTCCTGGCTGGCGTATACGCGATCGCCGGCCGTACGGCACCCGCGGCGGGGCGTTTGGCGGGGGCCTTTCTCGGCACCCTGTCGGTCACGCTCATCGGGCTGATCGCCCTGCGCTTATGGGGAAGGCGCGTCGGGATGCTGGCCCTGGGCATCGCCGCCGCCGCTCCGCCGCTGGTGATCCTCAGCACGGCGTTGATCTCCGAGGCGCTGTTTGTTCCGGTGATGCTGGCGGCCGTCCTGACTGCACTGGAATCCCGGGCTTCGAAACGAAGATACCGCTGGCTGATCGCGACGGGCGTGCTGGTTGGCGTCGCCTGTCTCACCCGCACCAATGGGTTGATTTTGCTGATTCCGTTCTCGCTCGCCTTCGCCCCCACGCGTTCGCGCCGGGAGCTGGGAGCGTGGATGCCACCAGCCATCTTTGTCGTCACTGCGGTGCTCACGATCGCCCCGTGGACGGTCCGCAACTGGATCGTCTTTCACGCCTTCATCCCGGTATCTGACGAAAGTGGCTACACCCTCGCAGGAACCTACAATCGCGTGTCACGAGCGGATCGCCGGACGCCGGCCCTCTGGATCGAGGCCGAACATGGCAAGTCGCCCGAATACGCTCAGATCCTGCGCACCGCCACGGCCCGACGGTGGAACGAGGTTACCTACGGCGATCATCTCCAAGCAGCCGCGATCCGCGACATCGAGAGCGACCCCGGCTATGTCTTAAAGGTTGCCTACTGGAACACCATCCGCACGCTCGATCTTGGTGAGGGAGGCATCGCCGCCGGCAACCTACGCGACACCGACATTCCGCTCGGGCTTGGGTTGCTAGTGATAATCACCTCGCCCTTACTGCTGGTGCTCGCGCTCGGTGGCTTGCTCACCCGACGAGCTCGCCGTGTGCCGCGCTGGCTCTGGCTTGTCCCCCTGTGCATGGCCACCTCGGTGTTCGTCACCGGGTTCATCCGGTTCCGTGCACCGATCGATCCATTCCTGGTGATGCTCATCGCCATAGCGGCCGACGACTTCCTCGACGAGCTCTTAAGACTGATTCGAAGCGTCCGCCGCGTCCGACTTCAATCCGCGCCGGCCGAGCGGCCAAACAAGCGCATCACGCTCACGAAGACCCGCGCGGCGTGACCGGAGGGGCGGTAGGTTGTGCCGCAGGCGACCATTGGCCTGAGGAGGTCTATGAGCACCCCGGTTAAGTTGAAGGTGCGCGGCGCTGTCGCATCGGTCATCGAGCGCGTTCCGTCGGGAAGCACCCGGCCCCTTGCGCTTGCACCCCCGGGGAGCCTCCTCAAGCCGGTGATGGGCGACCCTGGGCTGCCCGTCGTCGGCCATACGATCGAGTTTCTTGATGATGGCCTTCGTCACGCGCGGCGCTACTACGAGCAGTTCGGGACGGTGTTCTGGCTGAACACGCTTGGTGGGTCCTGGGTTCAGGTGGTCGGCCCGAGTGGTCTGGAAACCGTGCTGGCAAACCGCGATCAGGCGTTCTCGAACAAGCTGGGATGGGACTCGTTGATCGGGGCGTTCTTCGATCGGGGGGTGATGCTCATGGACTTCGAAGAGCACCGCCACCACCGGCGGATCATGCAGCAGGCGTTCAAGCACGAGCGTCTGGTGTCGTACCTGGAGACAATGAACCCAGCCATCCAGCGTGGTCTCGGCAGCTGGCAGACCGGGAGTGGCGTCGAGCTCTACCGGGCGGCGAAGCAGCTAACGCTCGACATCGCTACCGAGGTATTCGTCGGAGGGCAGCCGAGCCCCGAAGCCGACCGGCTGAACGCCGCCTTTATCGATGTCGTCGTTGGGGGCCAGGCGATCATCCGCGCCGACGTACCGGGCGGGAAATGGCATCGTGGCCTCGAGAGCAGGCGCTTGCTCGAGCGGTACTTCTCCGGTCAGCTTTCGGCCAAGCGCGCGAGCGCGGGCGACGATCTCTTCAGCGTCCTATCCCGGGCGCAGACCGAGGAAGGCGATCGGTTTAGCGACGCGGATGTCGTCAACCACATGATCTTCACGATGATGGCCGCGCATGACACGAGCACGATCACTCTCACGATGATGGGCTACTACCTGGCTCGATACCCGGAGTGGCAAGACCGTCTCCGCGCCGAATCTCAAGCGCTCGGGAAGATCGCGCTTGGATACGACGACCTTGTTGCACTCCCTTCGATGGATCTCGTTTTCAAGGAGACCCTGCGGATGAACGCGCCCGTGGGCACGCTGGCTCGCCAAGCGATCAAGGACACCGAGATAGACGGGCACTACATTCCCGCGGGCACCAAGCTGATGCTTGGGGTCTATGTGACTCAACGGATGGAACCGTGGTGGCACGATCCGGACACATTCGATCCCGAGCGCTTCAGCGATGAACGGCGCGAGGACGCCACCCACAAATACGCCTGGACTCCGTTCGGCGGGGGCGTGCACAAGTGCATCGGCATGCACTTCGGGTCCATGGAAGTCAAAGCCATCATGCACCAGCTGCTGCTGCGTTACTCATGGCGGATACCTTCCGGGTACGAGCCGATCCTCGACTACGGAACCGGCCCATTCCCCGGCGACGGTCTCCCCATCGAGCTACGCCCGCTTCACGGATAGCTCTGCTGACGGGTACCAGCCGCGGCCAGCCTGCCGTTGCATGCCGTGTAGGCACCGGCCGGTGTCCTGCTCGGCGCGCACAGGCGAGACCCGCATCAGCTGCCGTCGCCACCCAACGCCGTGGTGATCTCGGCGATCGCCTGCTGCTCTGCGTCGCTGACGCTCTGGCCGTGCTCGCGGTGGGCGTTGGCGACTTTGTCGGCCAGTGTGAGGATGAAGCGCCGGTAGTCGCCGACCTCGCCCGGCGTGGCCTTCGTCTCGAGTAGAGCTACGGCGTCGCGCAGGTGCTGCAGACCTCCCTGCTTGAGCTCGTCAGGCGAGTGGTAGTGGGTGTGATCGCGCTCGGGCTTGGCGGCCGTGATCTCGTCGAGCAGTTCGCTTTCGCCGTGCTCCCGGCGCGCTTCGGTGTAAGCCTTGGCGATCGCGATCGTCTCGCGGAACGTCCCGCCCTTCTGGGCAGTGACGACGATCAAACCAGCGCTCGGGGGCGCCTCGAGTACGAGCTTCCACTCATCTTGCGTGAAGTCAGCCTTCCCAGTCATTCGCGTACTCCTCTGCGGGGTTGACGAGTCGATCCTCCGTCCTGGTGCGCAGGATCGCAGGTTAGTCCCGCTCTGGGCGGAGGCGGCCTTGAAGTCGGTTGCGCATCCTCCGTCCGCCGCGCCTCAGCCGGGGTGGGGGCAACGGCGACGTTTGGCTCGGACGCGATCGACTTCGGGCCGCTCCCGAAGACCTCAACCGGGAAGGTCCAAAAATTCGCTCTGCGCGAGCGCGAATCGGGTGAACGCGAGACGCGAGCCGGCACGACCTAGCCGCCGACAGGCAACGTCGCGGGCAGCGGGCCACGCCCGCCAGACCTGCGAAGCTAGAGCCATGAACGGCTCAACTATCGACGTGCCGACCCCGGACGGGGTCGCCGACTGCTACCTCACCAAGCCGGAAGACGATGGACCGCGCCGAGGCGTCCTGTTCATTATCGATGCGATCGGGCTGCGGCCGCGGATCGAGGAGATGGCAGATCGGATTGCCGCCCAGGGCTACGTGGTGCTCGCTCCGAACGTGTTTTACCGGGGCGGGCGCGCTCCCCTGTGGGAGACGCCGGACCTCCACGATCCTGAATCTCGCGGCAGGTTCTTTCAGTCGCTTGGTCCGCTGATGGGCGCGCTCACACCCGCCGCCGTCGCGGCGGACGGCGGCGCTTACCTGGACAAGCTCGGGGAGCTCACCGACGGCCCTGTCGGGATCACCGGCTACTGCCTCGGCGGCCGGCTCGGCTGGATGATCGCCGCCGCGCACGCTGATCGTGTCGCCGCGCTCGGCGGCTTTCACACCGGTCGCATGGTCACCGACGACGAGGACAGCCCTCACCGGCTCGCGCCCCGTGTCCGCGGAGAGGTCTACTGGGGTCACGCCGATCAGGACCAGAGCATGACTCCGGAGAACATCGCGATGCTCGATCAGGCGATGGACGACGCTGGCGTGCGCCACACGACGGAGCTCTACGCGGGTGCGCAGCACGGCTACACGATGTCCGACATGGGCGCCTACAACGAAGCGGCCGCCGAGCGGCACTTCGAGGCGCTATTCGCGCTTCTTCAACGCGCCGTCCCGCGGTGAGAACACCGCGGACGCAACGTGCGTCCGCGTCGGGTGATCGCTTTGGCCTTCGGCCTGCCTCGGGCGGACGACGCCATCGGCGTCGATCGCGGCAGCGCGTGCGCGATGGCGTTGGCGGTACTGTCGCGATCATCTTGGAGGGTTCTCAGCGACGGGGTTGGCGGCTGCGCCGGTGGGGCCAGTTCCCGACCGAGCGGGATTGGGAGAGGTCGGTCATGCTGGCGCCTACCGCCGCGGGGTTGGAGCCGGAGTTCGTCAGCGACGGCGCAGGGCTGCCGTTCCCGCCTTCGGCACTGAAGGCGCCGGCGGGAGATCTGGGCCTGGGCGACCCGGCCGTCGACGCTCTCGCGGCTCAGCTGAGGCGCCAGTCGCCGACGGCGGATGGATCGCTGCCACAGCTGCAGCAATGGCGCATCCTCGCCCGCACCGACACCGAGGTGCTCTTCGCGCGGGGACTGCCGCCGGAGATGATCACCGTCGTAATGCGTCACGTGGGGCGTCGTGACGGCTGGCACTCGGTCGCGGTGAACAGGGGCGCGGCACTACGAGCGGCCCGCGACGGTATTCGGGCATCGAACTGGGAGCTGGACGAGACACATCCGCTGACCGCCGCGGACACGGTCATCCGGATACTCGTCACCGAGCAGACCCGCTCTGGGGGATCTCTGGCCGACAAGCGCCTGCTGACACCCGATCTCCACAACGGGGGCGATGAGGTCCTGCTGAGGGTGTTCGTGACCCCGAGGACGGGTGTTCAGATGGCCGCGTCAACGCCGCAGACCCCGGTCCGGATCCAGCTGCCAACACCCATCGGCGAGCGGCGGCTGATCGACGGAGCCCTCTACCGTCCGAGCTGAGCCTGACGATCGTCGATCAGTCGGCCAGCGCCGGTTTTCCCGAGCGATCGACCTCGGCCGCTGTGGGACGCTCGCGTAGCCGCCGCAGCCAGGCGGTCGAGCGGGGATAGGTGGCGAGGTCAGGCATGAGCTCTGGTTTCCACTCCGGCAGGCGCACCGCTAGCGGAATCGCGGCCAGATCGGCCAGCGTCGGCTGCTCCCCATAAACCAACCAGTCGCCCTCGTCGCGGCCCAGAAGGTCCTCCAGGGGCGCCCACCGCCTGGCCAGCCGCTCACGCAGGATGGCGACGGCGTCAGGATGATCGGTGGGATCGATCCCGAACGCCTCCTTGCGCATCGACAAGAAGAAGTTGACGGTCAACTCATCATCGACCCAACGCAGCAGGCCCCGGGCGCGCGCGCGTCGCGCTGGCTCAGCGGGCCAGAGCGGCCGCTCCGGGTAGGCGTCCTCCAGCCATTCACAGATCGGCGTGGATTCCCGGATTGCGACGCCGTCAACCTCCAGGACCGGCACGCGGTTGCTGGGGTTCAGCTCGCGCAATCGCTCCGGTCGCTCCACCGGGTGGATCTCGATCAGGTCCACTGGTACTCCCTTCTCGGCAAACGCGATCCGGGCCTTGGCCGCGAAGGGAGATAGCTTCCATGACCACAGTCGTGGCTCGGGCATGGCGGCGATGCTACCCGGGCGGCTAGCTCAGAGCGTCTGACTCTTGGCCTGACCCGCATTGGTCCAGCGCAGGCTCAGGCCGCTGAAGCTCAGCGATCCGATCGCGCCGGTATCGAGCGTTTGGATGGTGCCGGTCAGCTGCCGCGGAGCGCCGCGACGTAGGACGACCGCCTGCAGTGTGGGCGGGCTCGAGCTGGACGTGGCACCGGGCGACTGCACCCAGGCCAGGGCCCCTAGCGGGGAGACGGCCAACGGGCCGATGCCGCTGGTAGCCGTTGTCTGCAGCCGGCGATGCGTCTTGGCATCGACGACCTCCACGAATGAGGTGATGCTCGCCTGGCAGTCCGCGGTGGGGTCGTACTTTGCGCACCCGGCGGCGTCGGCCATGCCGCTCGTTTGGATGTCGGCGACATACGTTCCAGAGATCGTCAAGTCGGACGTCGCGAAGTTGGCCGGATACTCGCCGTCGCCCGTATCGCTCTGCCCAATCTCGACCGGTTCGCCCTGAGGCCGAGTGCACGCGAAGTATTCGGTCAGCTCGCCGCCGTAATTGTCCAGGCCGACCTGCTTGGTGTACACGATCACCTTGGCCGGGGTAAGTTCTGCCGGGCTCTGCGTTCCTCGCGGACGGTGCGCACTGCAGAACAAAACGGCGCCTGCTCGACGCGCGCGTCCGATCTCGGTGAGGCTGCAGGGCGCTTAGAGCCGACGGCCGTGGAAGGTACGGCGTAGGTCGCTGACCCAGGCGTCGGGGTTCTCCCAGGGGATGAAGTGGCCGCCGCGGTCGTGGGCGTTGACGTTGACGTGGTTGAACCAATCGGCTTGCGGGCCGCTTTTGAACGCCCGGATGCGCTCGTCGGCGGTGTGGATCCCGGGCGGGTTCTCGTAGGTGACGAACGTGAGTCCGACCGGGGCCTGCACGACGGGGGCGCGGTCGTGGGCGGGAGCCCAGGGGTAGCGGTTGGCGTTGGCGTAGTAGCGAATCGAGGTGGCGATCGAGTTGTTCGCCCAGTAGATCGTGGCGTGGGTGAGCAGGTCGTCCCTGGTGAAGACGGACTCGAGGTCGCCGCCGTTGTCGCTCCAGGCGTTCCAGCGCTCGAGCAGCCAGGCGAGCAGCCCGGCGGGTGAGTCGCTCAGCCCGTGGGCCAGGGTGGCGCCGTCGAGCACGTGCACGGCGAGGTGGGAGGCCGAGCGGTGGTCCTGCTCGATGATACGGGCGCGGATATCGGCGGGCTGGTCGTCGGTGAGGGGCCGGTTCCTGGCGAAGTCCCAGGCGCGGGGGCCGTTGAAGAAGTTCAGCGGCAGCCCGGACCCGATGTGGATGCCGTACAGCTCGTCGGCGTACTTGTGGCCGAGCTGGCTGGACACGATGCCGCCGATGTCGCAGCCGCCGGCGGCGTACTTCTCGTGGCCGAGGATCTCGGTCATCAGCGTGTGCCAGAGGTCGGCGACCTTCCAGAAGTTGATGTCGGTAAAGCCGGTCAGCGGCCCGGGGAAACCGAAGCCGGGCAGGGA
>JBAPXO010000359.1:0-2832 GCA_049284255.1 Solirubrobacteraceae bacterium
GCTACATCTCGCTCTCGCCCCGGCCTCAGAACGGCCTGCGCTCGTTGGGAAAGCTCGACGATCTCAATGATGTGCTCGCCGACGAGCGTGTCAATGAGGTGATCATCGCCGATCCCGACTTCCCCCAGGAGCGAGCGCTGGACCTCGTCGACCGCTGCCACCAGCGTGGGGTCACCGTGCACATCGCCCCTACGACGATGGAGATCCTCGTCGATCGCGCCGAATTTGTGCCAGGTGAGTCGGTGCCGCTGTTCACGCTGCGTCCGCCCGTGCTGGAGGGGATCGAGTACGCGGCCAAGCGCACCTTCGACCTCGTGCTGGCCTTGCTCGGACTCGTGTTCCTCTCGCCACTGCTGCTGGCGATCGCGCTCGCGGTCAAGCTCAGCTCCCGTGGACCGGTCCTCTACCGCTCGGTCCGCCCCGGGATCGGCGGCCGGCCGTTTCACTGCTTCAAGTACCGCACGATGCGCGAGGGCTCGGACTCGACACAAGACGATCTCGAGCCGTTCAACGAGTCCTCGGGCGCGCTGTTCAAGATTCGCGACGACCCCCGGCTGACCCGGGTGGGCCGTTTCCTGCGCCGCTTCTCGCTTGACGAGCTCCCGCAGCTGGTCAACGTCGTGCGCGGCGAGATGTCGCTCGTCGGCCCCCGCCCGCTCCCGATGCGCGACTTCGACCGGCTCGAGGACTGGCACAAGAAGCGCTACCTCGTGCTTCCCGGCATCACCGGGCTGTGGCAGGTCTCGGGGCGCTCGGAGCTTGACTTCGACGACCTCGTCCGCCTCGACTTCCTCTACCTGGAGCGGTGGTCGATGTTCCTTGACCTCTCGATCCTGCTCAAGACGATTCCTGCCGTGCTCTCGCGCCGCGGGGCGTACTGACCTGGAGCGGGCGGGCGTCGCCGCTCGCGACCATCCGCTGGCGTCCCCTGTAGGCTCCGCCCGCGGATGCCGCCCACCGATCGATTCGTGATCAGCTTCGCCGCCGAGCCTCCGCAGGAGGCCCTGCCCTACGGGCGCTGGGCCGACACGCTGCGCGATCACTTCCTGGGTGCCTGCCGGGCAATCGACTCCGAGGGCGAGGATCTCGGCGTGGCCGGCGAGATCGCGTGGTTCCCGGACCGCAGCTACGGGGGGCGGACCTACGTGCCGGCGGTCGCCCGGACGACCACCGAGTACGAACTCTTCGGGTTCGTGTCCTTTTCCGAACGGGCGGGCAGTCCCAGCGAGTTCGAGGCTCGCGCCGACTTCACCGCCGAGACGGCGGAGACCAACCCCGACTGGAAGCTCGATCTCAACGACGACGTCGTCGCGAGCTGGCGCGGAGAGCAAGGGAACACTGCCGACATGACGCTCGTCTGGGGTGTGCCCCTGATCGCCGGTGGCGCGATCGTCACCGCCGAGCTGGCCAACCTAGCGGTCGATCAGTGCGAGCTGCTCGACGAGCGCTTCACATTGCTGGCGCCCGACAACTACCGCTCTGACTTCCTGGAGGTCAAGCTCTGGGACCGCAAGGGGAGCGAGCTGGCCAGCGAGTCGCTGTATGTCGACGACGACTCCGAGGACGAAGAGGACGAGGACGAGGACGAGGACGAGGAGTCCGCAGACGGCGAGGATTAGCGACCGCTAGCCGGGCAGGCCGTCCGGCGGTGCGGGGGCGATCGGATCATCGTTGACCGTAGTCGTCTGGGCCATGCGTCCGGCACCGTTTCCAGCGACCGGATCCTGAAGTGGGAAGTGACAGGCCGCGAAGTGCCGCGGGCCAAACGGGCGCAGCAGCGGCTCCTCCTCCCCGCACTTGGCCTGGGCCCGCGGGCAGCGTGTCCGAAACCGACAGCCCGACGGCGGGTTCACGGGGCTGGGAAGCTCACCACGGATCCCGACCTCATCTTTGACGCGCTCGGCGGCGGGATCGGGGACGGGAATCGTCTTGATCAGCGCGTCGGTGTAGGGGTGGGCCGGCGTGTGGTAGATCTGATCGCCGGTCCCGAGCTCGACGAGCTTGCCGAGGTACATGACGCCGATCCGGTCGGCGAGATACTTGACGACCGCCAAGTCGTGGGAGATCACCACTGATGCCATGTCGTGCTCGGCCTGCAGACGCTTCATCAGGTTCAGGACCTGCGAGCGGATCGAGACGTCGAGCGCGCTCACCGGCTCGTCGGCGACGATGACCTTCGGCTCGAGCATCAGGGCCCGGGCCAGGGCGATGCGCTGACGCTGTCCGCCGGAGAACTCGTGGGGGTAGCGCTCCAAGGCGGCGAGCGGGAGCCCGACCTCGCTGATCAGCCGGCGGACGCGGTCGTTCTGCTCCTTGGTCGAGCCCATGTGCTGCACCTTGAG
The DNA here is from genome assembly GCA_049284255.1 of Solirubrobacteraceae bacterium. Taxonomy (GTDB): domain Bacteria; phylum Actinomycetota; class Thermoleophilia; order Solirubrobacterales; family Solirubrobacteraceae; genus Palsa-465. Next base: position 2,343 of record JBAPXO010000359.1, read on the forward strand.
GGGCTCGCGCAGGATCGCGTTGACGCGCATCCGGGGATCGAGCGAAGCGTACGGGTCCTGAAACATCATCTGCAGGTCGCGGCGCGCTTTGCGCAGCCGCCGGCCCTTGAGCGAGAACACGGGCTGACCGCGCAGCGCGATGCTTCCGGCGTCCGGATCCTCGATCCCGACGATCATCTTGCCCAGCGTTGTCTTGCCGCATCCCGACTCGCCGACCAGCCCGAGCGTCTCGCCGGCGTCGAGGTGCAGCGAGACCCCGGAGACCGCTTTGACCGAGGCCACCTGGCGCTGCAGGAGGCCGGCGGTGATCGGATACTCGCGGACGACGTCGTTGATCTCCAGCAGGTGCTCATCGCGCGCCGCGCGCTGCTCCGAGTGACCGTTGACCGAAATTTCGGTGTCGATCCTCGCCGGCCCATCGACGGGGTGCCAACACGCGAACAGGTGCGCGGGATCGTCGCCCTCCAGGGGCGGCTCCTCGGCACGGCAC
>JBAPXO010000360.1:0-1508 GCA_049284255.1 Solirubrobacteraceae bacterium
ACCCCGAGCTGGGTGCCGACCACGACGCCGCAGAGCATGTAGCCGGCCTGGGCGACGCCCGAGTAGCCGAGCATGCGCTTGAGTGAGGTCTGGGTGAGCGCGCCGGCGTTTCCGACGATGATCGTGATCGCCGCGATTGTCGCCAGGGCGGGCGCCCAGACATCCTGGACGCCGATGGCGGCAACGTCGAAGAAGCGCAGGAGCACGCCCAGGGCCGCCGCTTTGGTCGCGGTCGCCATGAAGGCGGTGATCGGCGTGGGCGCGCCTTCGTACACGTCCGGGGTCCACTGGTGAAACGGCGCCACCGAGGCCTTGAAGGCAAAGCCGACCATGACCAGGGCCAGGCCGGTCAGGAGCATCGGATCGCCCATCACGCCCGACGCCAGGCCGTTGCCCGAGATCCGGGCCGCGATCGTCGAGAACTGCGTCGAGCCGGTGGCTCCGTAGATGAGCGCCAGACCGTAGACGAGGGTCGCCGAGCCCACCGAGCCGATCACCAGGTACTTCAGGCCGGCCTCGAGTGAGCCCTCGCGGCGATACTCCGCGGCGCACAGGATGTACAACGGGATCGAGAGCAGCTCGAAGCCGATGAACAGGGTGACCAGGTTCTGGGCGGAGACGAGGATCGCCATCCCCAGGACGCTGAACAGCAGGAGCGAGTGATACTCGCCCTGCCCGGCGTTGACGGGAGCCCGAGTGCGCAGCGACAGGATCACGCAGGTGATCCCGGCTGCCGCGAAAACCAGGTCGAGAATCAGCGCCAGGTCATCGATGGCCAGGGCCTGGGAGATGATCGAGGCGGTGTGGTGAAAGCGCGTGATCTCGACGACCATCGCGGCCACGAGCGTGAGCACGGTCAGCAGCGGGACGACGCGCTCACGCGCCACCGCGCCACGCAGCAGCCCGACCAAGAGCACGACGAGCGCGCCCGCGGCGAGGACAACGATTGGCATAAACGACGCCCAGTCGATGTGCGGGCCCTTGAGGTGACCGGCCGCCAGCGTCAACGGGATGCTTATCGAGTTCATGGGGCCTCGGCCACCTGGTTGTTGGCCGCCAGCGTGTGCTGCTGGATCTGGGCAGGCGCGATCGCGGTCCGCAGGGAGGGCTGGGAGCGCCGCAGGCCGAACTGCGGATAGAAGGCGAAGACCAGGATCACGAGCACGATGGGAACGATCGGCGCTGCTTCACGCCATCCGATCTCGAACGACTTGACCGCCGGCCCGACCCGGTTGTGCATCGCGCCGATGTAGAGGCGCAGCGCGTACGCGGCCGCGCCGATGACCCCAAGCGAGGCGATCAGGGCCATCGCCAGCTTGGCCTTGAAGAGCCCCAGCAGGATCAGGAACTCCCCGACGAAGTTCGAGGAGCCGGGGATCGCCAGGGTGGCGAAGGTGACGATCAGGGCGAGTGTCGCCAGGATCGGGGCACGGAAGGCGATGCCGCCCATGTCGGCCAGCTTCTCCGAGCCTCCTGCGCGCAGGGCGGCGGCGGCGACGATGAAGAAC
>JBAPXO010000361.1:0-7461 GCA_049284255.1 Solirubrobacteraceae bacterium
GATGATCTCACGCGGCCCATAGGATCTGACCGCGCATGGACCTGCTCCCCTCCCTTCCGCGCCTTCCCATGGTCCCCGACCCCCTGCGGCGCGTCCGCCTGCCCAGCGACCCCGGCGAGGTCACGACGCTCGGTCCCGAAGAGGATCCCGGCGAGCTGGGCTCAGATGGCGTCGAGGGGATCTGGAGCGCAGCCGTCGACCTGTATCGCAGCGGGGTCCACCCCGCGGTTCAGATCTGCGTTCGCCACCGGGGAGCGTTGGTGCTCAACCGCGCGCTCGGGCACGCGCGCGGCAACGGACCGCATGACGATCCGGAGACGCCCAAGGTGCCGGCGACGCCCGACACCCCGATGGTCATCTACTCAGGCGCCAAGGCGGTGACCGCGACGCTCGTCCATCTCCTCCAGGAGCAGGGGCTGCTCGACATCGCCGACCCCGTGAGCAAGTACGTCCCCCAGTACGGGCGTAACGGCAAGGAAAAGATCACCATCGGACACATCCTGTCTCACCGGGCGGGAACGGCCACGCTGCCGCGTGAGGCCTTCGACCTCGATCGGGCCAGCGACAGCGAATACCTGTTGGAGACGATCTCAAGCTCCAAGCCGTTCGCCGCACCGGGGAAGTTCCTGGCCTATCAGGCCGTGTCCGGAGGGTTCGTGCTCGCCGAGGTCGTCCGGCAGGTCACCGGCCAGGACATCCGGACCGCTCTCGCCCAGAACATCCTCGATCCGCTGGGGATGCGCTGGACGAACTACGGGGTGGCGTCAGCGGACATCGACACGGTCGCGCTCAACTACGTGACCGGCCCTCCGACCGGACCGCCGTTCGCCCAGCTCATGACGCGCGCCCTGGGCCTGCCCTTCGACGAGCTCGTGCAGGCCAGCAATGATCCCCGCTTCCTGACGGCCACGATCCCGTCGGCCAACATCGTGACCACCGCGCACGAGCTTTCCCGCTTCTACGAGATGCTGCGGCGCGGCGGCGAGCTCGACGGCGTGACCGTGATGGCGCCGGCGACGATCCTGCGGGCGTTGACGCAGCAGTCGCACTTCGAGGTCGACCTCTCGCTCGGCTTCCCGACACGCTTTTCCTACGGCCTGATGCTCGGAGCGCGCCTGCTCAGCCTCTACGGGCGGGACACCCAGCACGCCTTCGGGCACTTGGGGTTCACCAACATCCTGGCCTGGGCCGATCCCGAGCGCGCCCTGGCGTGCGCGGTCCTCACCAACGGAAAGCCCGCCCTGTACCCGGAGATGTACCGCTTCTACGGTCTGATGCAGCGGATCACCTCGACGCCGCCCAAGGTGTCGGGATCAGAGATGCGGGTGTGGGATCCGCTCGCCGGGCGCCCCGAGGAGCGCAAACGACTCCGCTCGTGAAGCGGGGAACGACCGCCACGAGCCGCTGCCGCACTAGACGAGGTTCAGCGATTTCGCCCGCCGCACGGCTTCGGTCCGCGTGCCGACACCGAGCTTGCGGTAGATGTTCTTGGTGTGAGTCTTGACGGTGTTGACCGAGACGAACAGCTCGGAGGCGATCTCGGCTTTTGACATCAAGGTCGGCAGGTAGCGCAGGACCGCCTCCTCGCGGTCACTGAGCGGGTCGAGCAGCAGGCGCCGGGCCTCGCCGCCGGTGACGCCTTCGCGCTCCTCGAGGAGCGCGAGCACCTCCCCCGCCAGGGTCCGGTGCGCTGTCCCGGCGCGGATACGCCGCTTGAGGAGGTTCCGAAGCGGCGACCCGACGTCGACGAGCGGCTGGCGAAAGCCCTCCTCCTGGGCCATCACGAGCGCCTCCTCAAGCAGGGCCAGCGCACGCTGATCGTCGTGGACGGCGTGGTTGGACACCGCTTTCAGCGCCAGCAACTCGACGTGACTGGATGGGTGCAGAGCCATCGGCTCGGCCACGGGATCGGTCCCCAGACGGCGCAATGCCTCGGTGGGCTGACCCTCGGCCAAGGCCATCCGCGCCCCCACAAGCCCGTACTCAACGAGTCCGCCGGCTATTTCGAAGCCGCCTACGAGCGTGCTACGCGCGCGGTCACTGTCGCCGGATTCGGCCAGAAGCCTGGCCTCCACCAAGCCGGCACCCGTCCCGAGGTTGGCGGGCAGCTTCCATTCGGCGATGTCTGCGGCGGCCGCCTGGACGACGCGTACGGCTTCGTGGATGTCGGTCGGGGCGAGAAGGAGCGCTCGGAAGATCTCGAGCAGGCAACGCGTCGTGCGATCCTCGGAGCCTCGACTGGCGTGCACCGACCGCTCCAGGTCAGCACTGGCCGCCTCGAGCTCGGACCGGTAGTAGTGGATGATCGCCAACGCCAGATAGGCCGGCGACGCCGCAGCCATCCCCTCCCATCCGTGCTTGACGGCGATCCGGGTCGCGGCCTGAGCGAAGCCGGCGCCCTCTCCGAGCTGACCGATCAGTGCCTCGAAGAGCGCAAGCTGTCCAAGGCACCCCAGAGCGATGTACTCCGACCCGTCGCGGCCAGCGATCTCGAGCGCCTGCTCAAGGTGATCGAGGCCACCGCGGGTGGACTCCATCCAACACTCGGCTACGCCAAGGTTGAGGAGGGCGAGCGCTCTCACGTCACCGGGAAGGCCGGCAAGCTGATGGCCGGCGAGCACCTTCCGTGCGGCTGTCTGTGAGGCCTCGAAGTCGCCCCGCAGCCGACCCTCGAGCATCTTGACCACCGTTCGCGACATCGAGTAGTGGGCACGACGCTTGGCGGGGACGGCCCCGGCCTTGGCATCAGCGAGCGCGCTATACCCATCGGCGTGCTCGAGTTCTGCCAGCTCCAGGGCAGCGCCCGCACCGGCGAGCGCCAGCTCCGCGCTGGCGGCCACCACCTGCCGGGGCATGGCGTCGATCCACGCCACGAGCTCCCGCGTCTCACCGCTCGCGATCAGCGACAGCCAATGATCGGCCAGCAGGTTGCTGGTGGTGACCAGATCGCCGGCCGTGGAGGCGTGACGCACGGCGGCCGTCGTCATACCGTGGCCCGCGAACCAGCGCGCTGCACGGCGATGCTCCAGCGCGAAGGCATCGGGCATCCGGTAGCGGAGCTGACTTCTGAGCAGCTCTTTGAACATCGGGTGATACCGGTACCAGCGGCGCCGCTCGTCAAGGGGCAGGAGAAATGCGTTGGAGCGCTCGAGGCGCTCGAGCGTTCGCGCGCCGTCGGAGCGTCCGGTGAGGGCGTCCGCCAGATCGGGCTCGATCTGCTCGACGACGCTCGTGCGCAACATGAACTCACGGATCTCGGGTGGCTGCTGATGGAGCACTTCTTCGACGAGATAGTCGGCGATCGTGCGCTCGTCGCCGGCGAAGCCAGCCACGAAGCCGTCGGGATCAGGGTGGCCGGGGAGCGAGAGGGCCGCGAGGCTGAGCCCGCCCACCCATCCCTCGGTCCGGGTGTGGAGCTTGTCCACCTGGTCTGAGGTCAACTCCAGGCCCGCCTGTGCAAAGAGCTCGTGCGCCTGCTCGCGGGTGAGCGCCAGGTCGGTGCCGCGAAGCTCGGCCAGCCGGCCCTCGAGGCGGAGTCGCTGTAGGGAAAGGCCCGGATCGAGACGGCTGGCGATGATAAGCCTCAATCCCGGGGTCGGACGGCGCAGGAAGCGGTCCAGCGTCTCGGTGACGTCCCGCGAATGCAGCTGCTCGAAGTCATCAAGGATCAGCGTGAGCGGGACCGGGAGATCGTCAAGGGCGCTGCTCAGTCCGCCCAAGAGCTCGCCGTCGACCAGATCAAGAGGATCGGGCAGTCCGGGGAGGTCGTGCCCGAGGGCCTCGCGAACGGCCTTGAGCAGTTCGCTCCAAAAGCGCGCCGGACGGCCGTCGAGGGGCTCGAGCGATAACCACGCCACCGGTCCCGGTGGCGGACGCGCCGTGAGCCAGGTGCTCAGGAGCATCGTCTTGCCCGCGCCGGGCGATCCGGTGATGAGCATGAGACCGCGGGGCGGGGCGGCGTCGAGGCGATCGAAGAGCGCCGGGCGCTGCACGGCGCTCCTGGCGGGCGGGGGTGCGTGGCGGAAGGTGATCCGCGCGCCACCGTTCCGAGCATCCGGCTCGCCACTATTCGGCGGGCCCGGACGGAAGGCACGCGATTTCGAACTGGCTTCCAAGTAAGCCCGGCTCTCTCTCACACCACGGGCGGGGGTCCCGCCCTCCCGGCGAGCGAGTATACGGTCCGGAGCTGGCGCCCAACAGGGTGCGCAACGGTTCGGCCACAAAGGTGACGCGGACCTTATTGGGAGACTTTTGTTGGTCTGGTGAGGGTTCGCGCGGAGGCTAAAGCCGGGAAGCGGGCGCCGGGACCTGGCGAACTTCGATCAGCTCCATGCCCAGGAGCTGGACGCGCTCCAGAACCCCGTGCAGTTGCGCCTGGTCGACGATGTCTCCGCGCAGGATCGTCTCGGTGGGCTCGATCGTGACATCCATGTCCTCGAAGGACCTGAGCAGGCTTCTCCCAGACACGGCCTTGATACGGATCTCGTACCTCACGTGACCACTTTGGGGAGAGTCCCACGCCACCGGGTGAGGTTGCTTCACCCGATCAGGGTGAGCGCCATTCACCCGAACGTCAGTGAGTCTTCAGACGGTCATGGGACAGGCAATAGGACAAACGCTGCCCTTCGCGGTGGGCGTGGCCATCAGCCCAGTGCCGATCATCGGGGTGGTGCTGATGCTGGCCACGCCTCGGGCGCGCGCCAACGGGCCGGCCTTCCTCGCTGGCTGGGTGGGTGGACTCGCGATCCTCGGGACCATCGTGCTGCTGGTCTCCAGCGGGGCGAGCGCAAGCAGTTCCGGCTCGCCCGCCACGTGGGTGAGCATCCTCAAGCTCGTGGTGGGAGCTGCGCTGCTGGCGCTGGCCGTAAAGGATTGGCGCGGGCGCCCGCGCGGTAGCGACGAGGCCGCCTTGCCGAAGTGGATGCAGGCGATCGACACCTTCAGGGCCGGCAAGGCGCTTGGCCTTGGGGCGTTGCTGGCAGCGGTGAACCCGAAGAACCTGCTGATGACGGTGGGGGCCGCCGCGGCCATCGCCCAGACGGGCATCAGCGCAGGCAAGCAGGCGGTGGCACTGGCCGTCTTCATCGTGATCGCAACCTTGGGGGTTGGGGCCCCGGTCGGGCTCTACTTCGCCCTCGGCGAGCGCTCGGTGAAGACGCTGCGTGAGCTCAAGGACTGGATGTCGACCAACAACGCGGCGATCATGGCCGTGCTTCTCCTCGTCATCGGAGCCAAGCTGATCGGCGACGGGATCACCGGCTTGGCGAGCTGATCAGCGGGGCGCGGCTCGCAGGCGCTTCTTGGCGCCGCGCAGCGCAAACGCCAGCATCAGCTCGAGGATGCCCCGCAGCAGGAGATAGACCCCGAAGAACAGAGCGACGGCCGCCAACCCGAGTTTCGGCGCTGCCAGGAACACGATCCCGGCGACGAGCTCGAGGAGCCCGCGGACGATCTCGGTTCGGCGATCGCCGTGGATGCTGGCCGCCAGGGCAAGGTGCGCGATCCCGGAGATCACGAGGAAGATGCCAAAGACAATCCGGACGCCGTGCACCGCGGATCCGGGTCGGGCGATGACAAAGATCCCGGCGATGACGGCCAGCAGCCCGAAGGCGATCGCGATCCCGCGGTTGTCGACCCGGGCAAAGCCGCCAGCCACCAGGAAGATCCCCGCGATCACGAGGTAGATGCCGATCACGAGCGCGATCGCCAGCAGGCTGTTGTGAGGCTCGATTAGGACGACGAGGCCGGCGATGACCGTCAGCACGCCCGAGAGCAGCGGGACCCACCACACGCTGGCCAGGGTCTCGGCCGCCTCGCGGTCGTCAGGGCTCAGACCTTGCACAGGATCGGACACCCCGCGAGTTTCAAACGTAAGGGGGTGAGCTGGCATCACCCGCCCCGGGTGAGGCGTCGCGTATACGATCCTCCCAACATGCAGCTTTCTCGCCCCGCCTTCGCCCTGGTGCCGAGATGAGCTACCAAGGCTCCCGGAGTGGCTCCACGGTGGTCTACGCCCCTCCAGAGCGCATGAACGTGCTGCTCATTGAGGACGACCTCGACGATGTCGTGATCGTCGAGGACCTGCTCTCCGACAGCTCACTCGACGTCCAGCTCAGCTACGGCCGCACCCTCCAGGAGGGCCTTGACCTGCTCCCCGGTCCCATCGACTGCGTGCTGCTTGATCTCAGGCTCCCCGACGTCACCGGGCTCGAGGCGGTCCTTCGGGTACGAGCCACCGCTCCCCAGATCGCCGTGATCGTGCTCACGGGGCTCGACGACGAGGCCGCGGGCGAAGCCGCTGTGAGCCACGGCGCCCAGGACTATCTGGTCAAAGGCAAGGTGGACGGGGGCCTCCTGGCCCGCGCGATCCGCTACGCGGTCGGCCGCCGCTATGCCGAGGAGGTCGACCAGCAGCTGCGCGTCGCCGAGGTCCGCGCCGACGAGAATGCTCGTTTGGAGCGGGGGCTGATCGCCCATCCCCTGGTGAGCGAGAGCTCACTGTGGATCGCCTCGACCTACATGCCGGGACGGCGCCGCGCCCTCCTGGGCGGCGACTTCTATGACGCCGTGGAGACGATCGATGGCCATGTGCTGGCGGTCGTCGGGGACGTGTCGGGGCGCGGACCCGATGAGGCTGCGCTCGGCGCCTGCCTGCGAATCGCCTGGCGGGCGCTCGCGCTGTCGGGCGCACCGGGCGACCTGGTGGTCCCGACGCTGCACCAGATGGTCGAGCATGAGCGCCAGGTTCCCGGAGCGTTCGCCACGCTGTGCGCGCTCGACATCACACCGGACCGTCGCGAACTATCGCTGCGCCGGGCGGGTCATCCCGCGCCCGTGCTCATCGACGGCAACGCGATCACCAGCCTGCCGTTGGATCGTGGCGGCCCGCCCGTCGGAATGTTCGCGGGCTCGCAATGGCCCGAGGCCCACTACGAGCTGCCCGAGGACTGGTCGATACTCATCTACACCGACGGCGTCATCGAGGTCCGCGACGGCGACACCGGACAAGTCGGCGAGGACGGACTGGTCGACCTGATCGCCGAGCACATCGACCGCGTCCCGGACTGGCGCCAGGAACCTCAGGGGCTGCTTCGCCACATCGTCGCTCGTCTGAAGGAGATCAACCAGGACGAGCCCGACGACGACATCGCGATGCTGCTGCTGGGCGCCCGGTAGGGGCGCCTCCCGGCGAGCCGCGAGTCGCCGGATGGTAGGGGTGCGGTGAAGCTGAGATAGGGGGTCTGTGAGCGCGCGCGCAGCGCTAACAGAACACCCGCACTCGGACAACCAGAAATCCCAACTTTTACGCCAATCTTATGGCGGTCCGGCGTGTCGGTGCGGGCGCACGCGCCGTCGGGTCCCACAGGCAGCTCCTCGTAAGACCAGCCCCTGGCTGGAGGTTTTTAGATGCTCAACCTCACGCACGATCGATCGACGCCGCCCGAAGGGGCGACGCCTCCC
>JBAPXO010000362.1:0-2481 GCA_049284255.1 Solirubrobacteraceae bacterium
ATCCTCCCGAAGGCGGTGAAAGGGGCGTTTGTGAACGCCCAGGGTGTAGTCATCAGCCTCAAGGTCAAGTATGCCCGGGCTGTCGTGGCCGCTTCGGCGGCGGCGTCCGCCGCGGTCGGCGCCGCGCCGATACCGGTCTCTGACGCCGTCATCCTCATGCCGGTGCAGGTCGGCATGCTCGGTGGCATCACGGCGGTGTTCGGGATCGAAATGAGCGCCCAGAGCACGACGAGGCTGATCGTGGGGCTCATCGGGGAGGGCGGGGTCACCCAGGTGGGCAGACAGATGGCAGCCGGACTACTAAAGGTGATTCCGGGCGCGACCCTCGTCAACGCCGGCGTCGCATCCGCGCTCACCGTCGCCCTCGGCGAGGCCTACATCCAGCTCTGCAGCGAAATGCTGCGCCGCCAAGGGTCAGGCCGGCCGATGCCCGACGCGGAGATGCTCTCGTTCCTGCTCGACGCCTACGAGACGAGGTTCCGTCGTCGTTCGCCGACTCGGCGGCGTGGCCGGATCAGGCAACGCTGATACAGCCGCCTTCTCGCCCGGACGATGAGTCCCGAGACGACGATCGGTCTGTGTTCCTGCTGGACCGACAACTACCAACCCGAGGAAGACGAGATGCTGACCCTTTATGAGCACCCCTTCGCTCTTTACTGCCAGAAAGTTCTGATTGCTTTCAACGAGCTCGGCGTCGACTACGACGTGCTCGTGGAGCAGCGTGACTTCGATCGTGCTGACCTGGCCGAGCTGTGGCCGCCTGCATCGATCCCCGTGCTACGCGATGGCGACCGAGTGATCGGCGAAACCTCGATCATCATCGAGTACGTCGCCGGCGCGCGACTCGTCCCTTCGCTCGAGGCGCGCATGTGGGACCGCATCTGCGATCAGTACATCTCCAACGTCGTCCAAGCGATCGTCTCGGACACGATCGAGGAGCGGTTTGACCAGGGCGCGGTGGAACGGGCGTGGGAGCGACTCGATGTGGCATACGGAATGCTCGAGTCTCAGCTTGACGGGGTCGAGTTCCTGGCCGGCGAAACCTTCACGATCGCCGACTGCGCGGCGGCGCCGGGCCTGTTCTATGCGTTGGCGATTCACCCGTGGGATGAGGGCACCCGCCCGAGGCTGACGCGCTACTACCGCGCGCTCGCGCAGCGGCCGTCGTTCGCCAAGGTCATCGCCGACGCCCGGTCCTACCGGCCTCTCTTCCCGTTGCCGTGGCCGGACGACTTCGATCGCTACCACTGACGCGGCGGCCGCGACCTACAGGGGAACCTTGAACCGAATGCGCGAGCGCCGGTACCGGCAGCCCACCGGGATCGTGGTTCCGTCGGGCGATTGCGAGGCCACACAGCGCCAGTGCTCGACGTAGCAGACCTTCGACCCGCGGAACTGGCCGGGAACGCACTCCGAGGTCCGGCGCCGCCAGGTGGCGATGATCCGGCGGGCCCGCGAGCACGACGTGCGCGAGGCCGAGATCGGCAGCGGCGCGAAGAAGTGACGGACCCTCAGCTGGCCGCAGGAGCGGGCGATGGTGGCGGTGGGGGCGGTGGGGGCCCCTTGAGCGCTAGAGACCATCCATGCCCCCAGGAGGAGGGCCACGGCGAGGCTGAGAGTGAGACCTCTCCGGCGATCCATCCCGGGTAATACTGGCACGGCCTCGATATCGGGGCAGGGGATTCGAGGCCCGACCGAGCCAAAACCGCGCCACGTCTCGCCAGCACCCAGAGGTTTTCCCACACCACCCGGCCAGAGAGTTAGCGTTTTCTCCGACCACACGCGAAAGAGAGGATGAGCCATGCCTGGAGACGCACTTTTCCTTGGATGGGGCCAGGTAGTGCGGGGTCGCGAGCAGTTCTCCCTGGAGGTCTTCCAGGAATCGCTCGCCTACTACCAGAAGCTGCAGGATGACGGACGGATCGAGCGCTACGAGGCGTTCCTCCTGGGCCCGCACGGTGGCGACCTCGGGGGGTTCATCATGATGCACGGTGACCGAGCCACGATCGACGAGATCCGCGCCAGCGACGATTTCATCCGGCTGGCGGCCCGCGCCGGGATGGTGATCGACAACCTGGGGATCGTGGACGCCTACACCGGCGAAGAGCTCGGCCGGCGGATGGGCATCTACGGCGAGGTCTCCCAGCAGGTGCCTCAGGCCAAGTAGTTGCAGGGCGCCAGGCGACCGCAGCCGATCCGGTGCCCGCGACGCCTGGACCACCGCATAAGCCCAACGCGGACGATCGCCGCGGCGCTGGTAGATTCAGCTGTCCCACGGTGGGCGTAGCTCAGTTGGTAGAGCTCCTGGTTGTGGTCCAGGCGGTCGGGGGTTCGAGTCCCCTCGCTCACCCTCACGAAAGCCTCGTTCGGCCTGATGCCTCCAGATTGCCAGCGGGCGATCAGGGTCTCCCTCGCGGAACCCCAACCGCGAAGGCCGCTGGGCAGCCACTGCGTGAGAGCGAACGGCCGGTGGGCCTGTAG
>JBAPXO010000363.1:0-2888 GCA_049284255.1 Solirubrobacteraceae bacterium
GTGGAACTCGAGCAGGGCGACGAAGGCGTCACCGGCTCGCATCCGGCCGGTCGCGGCCGCGCCGTAGTCGCCATCAGAGCCACGCAACGCGAATGTCGCCACGTGCATCACCGGACCGCCGCCGCGCCTCTGCGTGATCCGGCCCTCCCAGCCGGAGGGCACATTCACCGACACGCCGTGTCCGGCGATTCTCACGCCAGCATCGCAGCGGTCGCCACCAGCGCCGCCAACTCAGCCACGATCAAGGCACGTTGGGCGGTTCGCTCGCGTGCCAGGAGCCGCCGGTGCAGACCGAGCAGCGAACCGGGGTCTCGTGCCACCCAGGTGGGTAGCAGCGTCGCGGCCTTCGTTGCCCCGAACGTCGCCCCGATGGCCGCGCCAGCCGCGACGCTGCCGGCGGCGAGCTCGATCGCGAAGGTCGCGTAGATCGCGGCGCAGGCGACCAAGGTGATCGCGCCGAAGCCGAGCTGGGCGCCGAATCCGAGCCCGTACACCCACCCCCGGTAGCGAGACATCCAGTCTTCGTTTACCTGCCGCCGGGTCAGGGGCATGAGACGGCGCAGTGCCGTGGCGTCAACGACGATCGCCAGCACCAGCGCCGAGGCAACCAGCGGAGCGCGCCACCCCGAGCCGGGCAGCAGCGACCCCACCGCGCCCGTCAGCGAGCCGGCGAGGGCTCCGGCCCCAATCGCCCCGATGGCAAACGCAGTAACGGTCCTCGCCCACGACTGACCGCGTGCCCGCTCGGCGACCGGGGTCAGGCTGGCGAGCATCGACTGGCCGCACGGCGACCAGGCGGCTCGAGCAGCGCCGTGGACGGCGACAACGCAACCGACGAGCACGAACGCGAGCTCACTCATCGGCATCCCGTTCCCTCGACGGGTGAAGGCTTGGATGCCCGGGGCCGATGCCCGCCGCGGCCAGCGCCTGCTCGGCCCGAGCGGCACGCTGCTCGGTACTGCGAGCCCGGTAAAGCGCGCCGTCCTCGTCGGCGTCGTCCACCATCTCCATGATCTGCGACCAGCTGCCAGCGCTGCCACGCCCCAGCACGTCGCCGTTCTCTCCGCCCGCGAGCACGAAATGAGGGGTGGCCGGAACCGCGAAGTCCTGCCAGGCCTGGCTGGACATCACGACCTCAGCATCGGCCGGCGCAAGCTTTCGCAGGCGCGCGACGCGCTCATCCTTCGGCCCCTTGGTTACGACCACCAATCGGGTCTGCGAGGGGAGGGCGATCGGCTCATGCAGGCCGGCCCACAACGGCTCGCAGGCGACGCAGCCGCTACTGAGGAAGGCCAACAGTGTCCTGGCCGAGCCCGGTCCTAGGCCAAGCTTGACCGCATCCCCGGCCAGGGTCTCGCCGACCACATCGCTGACCGCGGACGCGTCACGATCCCCGCTCGTGGCGGGCCGGTCTCTGACCGGCGCACCGCCCTCGAGCGCCGACAGTCGACGCAGGATCTCGGCGTGGCTGCGCAGCAGAGCGAGTACGAACAGCAGTGCCAGGGCGAGCAGCAGGCCTTCGACCACGATCGCGATCGTCGCGGCGCTCACAGTCACACTCCCCCCGCGCCGGTCAGCTGCAGCGCGTGATCCAGACAGGGTGCGTCGTGGGCGCACACCGCGTTGTCGACGGCCAGCGACGAGCTGCAGTTGAGCTCCGGCACCCTGCTCGGGTTCTCGCACATGACCATCCGGCACACGACGGCGGTCACTCCTCGGACGTGTGTGTTGCACTGCCCGTAACGGAATACGTTGCAGGCAGCGCGCCGGTTGTCGCAGCTCCCGCCCGCACAGTGGCAGCCTTCGTGGTGCTCGCGGCCCGGCAGGGCGTTGCAATCGACGTAGTAGCGGACGCCCTGCTCGGCGCAGAGGCGGTGACCCGCGTAGTCCGTGCACATCCACCAACCACCGGCGAACGTGCCCTCGGGGCACGTATTGGCCCCACCGTCGATCTGGCAACAGAAGGCCGTGAAGCCGTCAGTGCAGCGCCCACCCCCGCATTGACCGGGGGTGATGACTGCGAGTGCGGTGCCGGGATACAGGAGGTAACGCAGGGGCGCCACCGCGAGTGCCGAGCCGGCCACGGCGATCCGTTGCAGCAGAGTCCGGCGGGAGAGACGACGCTCGAGATACAGGGCCGAGGTCCGAACGAGCGCTGACGCCGCCTCGTCTCCCCGCCCGGTCCTAGCAACGAACACGGCCCGCCAGAGCCTCGCGACCACAGCGGCGGCGAGACCCATCTCCAGCGCCCTCCGTGCATCGCCACTCAGGACACCAGCGACACTGGGCGCACCGGCCACGGCCACCGCCAACGCGGCCAGGGCGGTGAGACCCGTCATCGTCGCCGCCCGCAGCGGCGAGACCTCACCCGAGGCAGGTCCGAAACACTCACAGCCGCGTGCTCGCTGCCTGGCATGCCGTACAGAGAAGACGGCGAAGGTGGCGGTAAGCACGAGGCCGGACACGCGTGCGGGGACGAGAACCGCGGCAGCGGCCACGCCCAGCTCGCCCACCGCCGGCAGCGAGAAACGAACCGAGAGCTTTGCGGCCGCCGCCAAGGCGAGCACCAGCGCACTCGTGAGCAGTACCCCTGTTCCGGCAACTCCCATCGAGGTCACACGTCGCTCGACGTCTCGCCTACTTCGATCACGACACACCCCCGTACCTGCCGATCGAACCTACGAAATACTATTCAAAACTGGTGGCGCGGCGCCGCTGACCGCCTCGAACGCGGCCGGCCCTCCAGCGCCCAAAGCGCATCCTTCAAGGTTGACTGAGCGCCAGACCGAAGGGATTCCCCTCCGAATCCCGGCACACGGCCCATCGCTCTCCGGGATGCACAATCGATCCGCCCAGTGAGGTCACCCGTTCGAGCGCGGGCGCCATAT
>JBAPXO010000364.1:0-14029 GCA_049284255.1 Solirubrobacteraceae bacterium
CTCAAGAAGTGCCTGGATAGACGGTACTTCTGGCCGCTGTCACAGATGCTCGATGAGCGAATTGACGGATTGGTCATCAACTTTGGTCATCAAACGGCGTTCGGTGCGCAGCGGCGAGAGGACCCACGCCACGCCTCGACCGGCCCGCTCGCGGGCGATCGCGCCTCGGGCCGGCAGCAAGCGTGGCCTCGAAGCGCGGAACGTGAGCTTGTCCGGAACCACGTCGACACCGAGCGACTCTCCTCTCCACAGCTGTTGTCGTACGGGTGGGCGTGCCCTGACCGGGCGCGCCGAAGCCCTGCTCGTCGCCGGTTGCAGGGCCCGGCACATACGTGCTGAGCTGGCCCGGTGCATATGCAGAGTCAGGGCGGCCGCTCTGGCGGCGACCCAGCGACCGCTCGCCCCGCTCGCAGGAAATACAGTTCCCCTATGCTTCGCGAAGCGCGTCGCGCACGCTCCCATGGGTCATGCGCGCGGCGTTCGGTGAGACCACCGGCGCCGGCCGCTTTCCTGCTCCTTTGGCCCCAGGAGCCGAGGCCACGGGATAGTCGTCTGGACGCCGAATGCCTGTGAACTGGGGTGACGTTCCGACGTGGATCGCGGGCGTGGGCACCGTGGGAACCCTTGCCGCAGCCCTTATTCAGATCAGGACGGAGCGCAACAGACGCCTCGCCGCAGACGAGCACGTGCGAGTAGAGGAACACCGCCAACAGGCTCGTTTTATCAGCGCGTACATGGGCGAGGAGGAAGAGCCGAAGAAACCCCCAGAGAGCGTCGTCGACGACCAAGGGCGGACGGCTTTTTACCTCGCGAACAGCTCCACCGAGCCGGCCTATTCAGTCGTGGTTGGGATGGTGTTCATCCAAGGAGCCGGACCGCGGTCCCTCGAGGACGTGATCGACATGAATCACAAGGTCGGGCGTCAGGGCCCGGTGACGACGGTGAGCATCCTGCCGGGTGGGCTATACCGGGTCTGGATCGTGGGAACTGGATGGCGTTCGATCATGGGAGGCCGAGCCGGAGTTGAGATCGCATTCAGCGACGCAGGCGGTCCGCACTGGGTACGTCGCGCGAACGGTCGCTTGGACGAGCTCCGAGAGCCTCCGCTCGAATACCTGGAGAAATGGGACTTCTACGGCCCGTACGACTTCCAGACGCCAAGGCGAGTGCCGGTGATCTGACGGTCGCTCAGTCGATCCGACGCTGACCGAAGGTGGGTGCCGATCCGGTCCCAGACGTCATGTACGCGGCTGCCCGCCGCTCCTCGGCGGCAGGTCGAGGAAGATAGGAGATCTCGGACAGCGAGCACGGCGCGCTCCGGCGCGATGGGCGGCAGATCTGGGCGTCGTATGGAGTCCGACTCGACCGCCGCCGAGAATGGCGGCTACGCGGACGTTGGACTGTGACGGGATGGGTGTTGTGCGCGGCTGCGTGTGCGGGTGTGGGCGCTGCTGGTTGGCCTGGGTAGGGCGGGGTCGTTGGACGGCCGTTGTAGGTGTTTGCGTGGATGACCGGACTGGTGGTTGAGTAGCTCTGGATGTCAATGGGGGCCAGGAACGGCCCGGGAGAGGTCACCTGTGGTCCGAACGCGCTACTGCTGCTCGCGATTGTGTTGTGGGTGATGGTGTCGCTGTTTCCGCTGTCTTGGATTCCGGCTTGATAGCCGGCGTACGCGTTGCCGTATTGGTCGATCTCGGTGGAGGTGTTGCTCAGGCCGCCGTCTTTGCTGATGAGGTTGGCGACGATCTGCTCGGCGGTTGGCGTAGGTGCCGGGTTCACGCATTGAGAGCTGTTGTCGCCTTGCAGAATGACGACACCGAGGTCGTTGTTGGCGATGTGGTTGCCGAAGACGCGGACGTTGGTATCGAGCGGGCCGCCGCCGACATCGGTGCAGCCTCCGAAGATGTCAATCCCGAGCCCCGCGGTGCCAGGAGTGGTGCCGCTGTACTCGTTGCCGGCGATCAGGTTGTCGGTCAGCTCGCCGGTCGCGCCGCGGCTGATCTGGACCCCCACTTGTTCAAGGGTGGAGTTCGGACCGCTGCCGCGCACTGCGCTGCGGTGGAGCTCGACCGTGCTGGTCGCGCCGTCCACGAGCATCCCCCCGCTCTGATATCCGTCGATGGTGGTGTTCTGGATGTCTGCGTGCGCTGCGAAGTTCACGAGTCGCACGCCGCTGGCCGTTGGGAAGTAGTAGCGGCCGATCAGGAGACCGATCCCCAGCCCGCCGCAGGACGGCTGGTTGCTCGAGCCGATACCGGTAATGGTGTCACGGCTCAGCTGGAGGGTGGCACCTTGGTCGGGGGAGCCCAGGGCGATGATCCCGAAGTCGTCAGCGTGGCTTGGACAGGTGGCGTTGATGAATTGTCCGTGGATTCTCAGGCCATCGATACGGACGTGGACGTCAGCGACGATCGCGACGATCGCATCGGGCGCGTCCAGACCCGAGTACCGTCCGGAGAGGTACTGCGCCGGGATTTGATCGGCTGTTGGCTGTGCGGGGTTGTCGTTTGAGCTGATGGTCGCACCGCGGTCACCGGTCAGGTCGATGTCCTTGGTGATTACGACCGGTCCGGTGAACGGCTGGCGACCGCAGAGGTAGACCGTTGCGGCATCGGACGCGGCGGTGACCGCGTCCTGGACGCTCTGGTACGCGGCCGTCGCGCAATTCGCGTCGCGAGCCCCCGCCACCCCTGCGTGGCTGACGAACACGGTTGTTGAGCGCGGGGAACCCGACGCGAGCGCCGGAAGGACGAGTGCCGCGGTGAGGGCGACGGCCAGCGCGGCGGTGCGCATCGAGACGTGCACAGTGCTCCTTCGGTTGACGTGTTTGGTTCTTTTGCCGGGGACCGGTCGCTCGGCGCGAGATGCGGCCGCGGCGCAGCCGGTATTGACGCTGGTGGTGGTATGCGTTCTGTTGGATTGGGTTGGTGGTCGTCTACGTCCAGCGCAGACGCAGGCGGGTGCGGGTGTTCTCGGCGGTGACCCGAACGGAGTCGCGGCTGCGATCAGCGCGCCTCCGCCGCGCCACGGTCGTCTGGGTCGGCGCGGCCATCCGCGGATGGCCGGTCGTGGCGGTGGCGCCCCAGCCGGCGGCGAAGACGGTCGCAGTCAGGACCGCGGTGGCTGCGATCAGTGGCCCGATCGAGCTCCGTCATACCGGCGGTGGTTGTGGTGTTCCTCGCGCGCGCCGCGGTGCGATCGCGAGCCCGGCTGCGAGCGCGATCATCGAGAGGCCGAGAGCGGCGGCTGCGCCGATGCCGGCATCGCCCCAGTCAAATCCGCCCGTCGGGACGGTGGCTCGGACAATGATCGGCGGGATGTTCAGCTGGCCGTGGCCGCCGTTGTCGATGACCTCTGAGCGCGGCCCAGCGCTCTGGGTAGGGCTAGTGGCGGCTTGCTCGTCTGGGTTGGGTTGAACGGTCCGGCTCGAGGCCAGGCGACTCGCGACGGGTCGTGAATGTCGGATGAGGATCTGCTCATCCGGGTTGGGCCGGACCAGCGGACTTCTGCTTGAGGCCTTGCCGGCCGCGGCTGGCGCTCCGGCCGTCCCGAGCGCGAAGATGAGCGCGCTGATGGTGAGGTGTGGCTTGAGACGCATTTTGGCTTGCCTTCTGGGTTTGCCGGTCGCCGTGTGCGATCGGATCGGCGGGAACCCTGCCGGTGGCCGGCGAAGGCGCGGCTGGAGGCGGTTGGAGCTCGGTAAAACCCCCGCGCGGTTTGCCGTTTGGGGGCGGCCTGGGTGGTAGCGTTGCCCTCACGTGGGGGCTGCTCCCGTGCTCGATTTCCGGATTCTGGGCCCGTTTGAAGTGCTGGACGGTGACCGGCAGGTGGTGTTGGGCGGCCCCAAGCAGCGTGCGCTGCTGGTCATATTGCTGCTGGGACGCGGCGAGGTACTGTCCCGTGATCGTTTGATCGATGAGCTGTGGGGCGAGCGCCCGCCGGCAAGCGCGGCCAAGACCGTCCAGGTGTACGTCTCGAACCTGCGCAAAGCGCTCGGCGATGGGGTGCTTTTGACCCTCGGCCAGGGGTATCTGCTCCAAGTCGCGCCTGGTCAGACCGACGCCGATCGCGTCGTCGCGCTCGTCAGCGAGGGCCGTGCCGCTCTTGAGGGCGGGGATCCGCAGCGCGCGAGCGATCGGCTTGAGGAGGCGCTGGCGCAGTGGCCCAGCCAGCCGTTGGCGGACTTCGCCTATGAGCCGTTCGCGCAGGAGGAGATTGCGCGCTTGGAGGAGGAACGCTTCGCGGCGCTGGAGGCTCGGATCGACGCGGACCTCGCGCTCGGTCGCCACGCGGCGCTGATCGGCGAGCTCGAGATGCTCGCAGGCCAGCATTCGCTGCGAGAGCGCCTACAGGCGCAGCTGATGCTCGCGCTGTACCGATCGGGTCGCCAGACCGAGGCGCTGGCGCGCTATCAGCAGGCGCGCAGCAGGCTGATCGACGAGCTCGGGATCGAACCCGGGCCGGAGCTGCAAGATCTGCAGCGCGCGATCCTCACCCAAGACCGCGCACTGGCCGGTCCTCGCCGCCGAGCGCCATCAGCCGCGTCGTCGCGTCGAGTCGGTCGGCTGGTCGCGTTCGCGGGCGTGCTGCTGATCGCAGCAGCTGCGGCAGCGACGCTGGAGCTGCTCGGTGGCACGCAAGGAACGGCGGCGTTGGCGAGCGCATCCTCCGATTCGGTAGCTCTGATCTCGCCCGCGAGCACACACCTGCGGGCAAGCTTTCCGGTGGGAGGTAACCCCAGCAGCTTGGCCGCCAGCGCCGGCGCGGTGTGGGCGCTGAATGCCGACGACCGGACCGTCACGCGGATCGATCTGTCGAGCCACATCGAGCGCCCGATCGGCACCGACGGGATTCCTGTCGACCTGGCCGCCGGGGACGGGTCGGTGTGGGTCGTCAACGCGGCGGCCGTGAGCGCTCCGACCGCGTTCCCGGGCGCGACGCCGACTCCGTTCCCGGAGCCGACTTCGGTGTCGCGGCTTGACCCGGTGAGCGCGTCGAGGCTTGCACCGATCCCACTGCCGCGGACGGTGGCGTCCTCGCCGCCGGGCAGCTATCAGATCGCGGTCGGCTCGAAGGACGTCTGGGTGATCGATGCGGACGGCTCGGTCTCGCGGATCGATCCCGCCAGCAACCGGGTGGTGCAGACGGTTCCCAACGTGGACGTGTCAGCGATCGCGACGGGCGCAGAGGGGACATGGGCGGTCGAGCAGAACGAAGCGACAGGGTCGATCGCGCAGCTCACTGCCGGTCGTGCAGCCGTGCGGCACGTGCCGATCCCCGCCGTCCAGGTGGCCAGTTCGCTGAGCTCGATCGCTGTCGGCGCCGGCGCGGTCTGGGTCACCGATCCGCAGAGCGGCCTGCTGTGGCGGATCGACCCCGGGCCGTTGCCGATCCCGCAGCCGATCAGGCTGGCGCCGGGCGCGAGCGATGTCGCCTACGGCGCCGGCGCGATCTGGGTAGCCAACGGAATCACCGGTACTGTCTCACGCGTCGATCCTCGAACCAACCAGGTCACCCAGACGATCGCGGTCGGGAACACGCCGGGCCGGCTGATCGCCGGCGACGGCGGCGTGTGGGTCGCGGTCGCAGGCACCAACGGTGTGTCGGTCCCGGCTGCGTCGCAGAGCCACAGCGCGCTCGACGCGCTCCCGGCATCGGTCTGCGGACCGGTGCTCTCCGGCGGCAACGGCCCCCCGCAGCGATTGATCGTCTCAGACCTTCCGCTCCACGGTGGACCCGGCGTGCCAGCCCTGCAGATGAACGCAGCGATCACGCTCGTTCTGCGCGAGCACCACTTCCGCGCCGGACGCGTGCCCCTCGGCTACCAGACCTGCGATGACTCAACCGCGCAGACCGGCGTCCCAGACGCGCGCACGTGCGCGTCCAACGCCCACGCCTGGGTCCAGCACCCGCTCGTGATCGGCATGATCGGCCCGTACACCTCCGGGTGCGCGCTGAGCGAGATCCCAATCACCAACCAGCACGGACTGGCGATCATCTCCCCGACCAACAGCTTCGACGGGCTGACCCACCCCGACCCGCTTGCGACACCGGGCGAGCTGACCCAGCTCTACCCGACCGGCGTGCGCAACTACGCACGCGTCTATCCCGCGGACGACCGCGAGGCCGCCGCGCTGGCCCAGTTCGCCCGCCAACACAGTCACGCCAGTGTGTACGTGCTCCGCGACGCGACCGATTCCTTCAGCCAAGACAGCGTCACCTACTTTCAGAACGCCGCTCGACGAATCGGCCTTCACCTCGCTGGATCGGGGACATGGAACCAACCCCCGCGTACGTACCCCGCGCTCGCGGACCGTATCGCCAGCTCCGGCGCGAGCGCCGTCTACCTCGGCCTCGATGGCGTCGACCGCAATGCCGGCGCACTGATCCGGGGGCTGCGCCAGCGACTCGCGCGCCGAGTCGAGATCCTGACCAACTGGACGGCCATCCCCGTCAACCCCCTCTTCCAATACGCCGGCTCCGCCGCGCGCGGTGTGATCATCGCCACCGCTCAGGTTCCCGCGGGTCCGCTCGACCCCGCCGGCCGGCAGTTCGTCGCCCGGTTCGCCGCCACCCAACAGCACGCGCCGATCAACCCAGCCGCCCTCTACGCCGCACAAGCCACCGAGGTCATGCTCGACGCGATCGCTCATTCCAACGCAACCCGCCTGTCCGTCGCGCGAGCCCTGCTCGCCACCTGCGTGCAGAACGGGATCCTCGGCAGCTTCTGCTTCGACGCCAACGGCGACCCCACCGTCACTCCCGTCACAATCCTCCAAGCCAGCCAGCCACACGACAACGCAGCCGAACTGGACACCAGCGGCACCAAGGTGGTCGCCGTGATCGACGCTCGCGGCCCGTAAACCCCGACGCCAGGCCACGCCCCAGCCCAAGTCACCTCCGCGCGTACACGACGCCCGTCATCCAGTACCTCGCCGCCCACGCGGGAACCGGAAGACCCAGTGGCCGTCCTTCACCACACGCTTGCCTCTCTCCGCCAGGCCACGTCGAGCCGGCTCTCCCGTTCAACACGGAGCGAGACGCCCGCCAGCAACAGCTCGGGACCTCACCTTTCCGGCGCCACCCCACTTGTGCCATCAAAGCGAGCAGAAGCCCCAAACAGGGTCATCGGACGCCTGCTCTGCATCGGCGACCCGGCTCATGCTTTCAAACCGAAAGCCAGGGCGCGTGAGCGCTTGCTCGGGATCACGCGATGTTCGCCAACCCAAGGCGATCGCTTTGGCTAGCCGGTCGGCGCTCGTGGCACGACTGAATCGGCGACCAAGGGGTTGTCCACCAGCGCCGAGGACGGACGATTGCTCCGCCACGATCTGGATCGTCAGCGCTAGGCCGGGCGTGCGATCTCGCTCAGCCGAATCCGGATGCTTTGCGCCAGACGTATGTGAGCCGGCAGACGCCTGCGCGCTGCGTAGGTAGCGCGCCCCTTCCATACGCATTCTCGTGCGCCCCGCTCACGGCGACGAGCGCGTCATCGTCGCGGGATGTGCGCGGCAGCGGAGTGCTGGCAGCCATGGATCTAGGGCCGCGCGAGATGGGCCCGCGGCGTTAGCGCGTCCGCTGAGGACGCCCTCGCAGTCGTCCGGTGACTGCTCTGCGACGGGTAGCCGATCTAGTCGGAGGTGCTCGAGGAGCGGTGGAGTCAGGGTCGCTACTCAGCGGCTCTGCTGAGGGCACTGAGCAGCCGGTCCACCGAGTCTTCTGCGGAGTGGTGTGCGGCGAGCGCACGGAGGGCCGCTTCGTTGGCCGGGTAGGCGTCGCGTCGGCCGGGCGGGAGCGCGACGGGGAGATCGTCGACCGGCCGCACAACAGTGATCGCGGCCTGGAGGTACTCCCGGTCCGGTGGGCGCAGTGCGCGATCGCGCAGCACGCCCGCAATGTCTCCGTGGCGGCCGATCATCGCTGCCGCCGTCACGGCGCCGACGCCCCTGAGCCCGGGCAGTCCGTCGGAGGGGTCACCGCGAAGGATCGCGAAGTCGGCGTATCGACGGCCCGGGATTGCGTAGCGGCGCGTGATCTCGGTTTCATCGATGACCGTCAGCCCTGACCGCTCCGGATACAAGACGCGCACGCGCGGATCCTCCACCAGCGCGAACAGATCACGGTCACCGCTGGCAATCTCGACAGTCCCGGGGGCGAGTCTGGTCAGGCTGGCAATCACGTCCTCAGCCTCGTAATCGGCGACACCAACCACGTCGATCCCCGCGTACTCAAGCAACTGGGTGATCACCGGCAGGCGGGGCGCCAGCCCCGGTGGAACCGGCTCAGAGACCCGGTGGGCCTTGTAGTCCGCGATCAGGTCCACTCGCCACTGCGGCCGCCACGCCCAGTCCTCGGCGATCACCAGCCGGCGGGGTCGGCGGTCGGCGACCAGCAGCGCCAATCTGTCCAAGAAACCCCCGATCGCATTTCCGTCGGTTCTCGAAGCCCGCTCGCTGGCCAGCGCGCCGTAGTAGGCGCGAAAGATCAGGCTTGATCCGTCGATCAGCAACCACTCGCAGGCCATCCTGCGCCATTCTGCCGCGCCCGTCACGCCGGCCACGCCCGCGCCGCGCGCGTTCAGCCAAATGACAGATCGCGCGGCCGACCGGATCGTGACCGCCGTCGAGCGCGAGCAGTTTGCAGCGATCGCGGACAGCATGCGGGTGATTGAGCGTGCGCCTGGGCCGGAGACAGGCAGCAGACAGCACCAGCCACGGCTCCCGGTGACGGACACGATCTTCCGGCGCAGGGCAGATCCCGGCGAGCCGGACGATGGCTTGGTCGCCAAGGCGATCACGCGCCGCGTGGTGGCGAGGGCGACGAAAGGGATCGTCCCGTGCAGCGCTTGCTCCGAGCGGGCGCAACCGCCACGGCTGCGTCCTACGTGTGCTGGGCGTTCAACCCACCCCGAGATACATCGACGCAGCCGTTCCGCGCCGTCACCGATAGCCTCGGACGGGCGTGACCGCACTATGGCGTAACGACGGCACTGGCTGGGGCCTTTTGACAGCGGCCGGTTTCCCTGACGAGGCAGCCTTGCACGGCTTGGTCGAGAACGCTCCCCAGCTCCTCCCGTTGTCCGGCGCGCCGCAGCTAGTGATCGTCGGCCGCGAGGTTTCACTGGGGGATGGGTTCGCAGACCTGATCGCGGTCGAGCCATCCGGTCGGATGGCAGTGATCGAGGTAAAGCTCGCGCGCAACTCCGAGGCTCGGCGTGCGGTGGTCGCGCAGGTGCTCACGTACGCGGCGTTCCTTCATGGGATGGACGTCGCGACGCTTGAGCTCGATGTTCTCGGCCGCCAACTGCGAGACCGGGGCTACGACAGCCTCGCCGGCGCGATCGCAGCGAACGATCAGGAGGGTTCGCTCGACACGGAGGAGTTCGGCACTGCTCTCGCCGCCAACTTAGCCAGCGGCGCGTTCAGGCTAGTCCTGGTGCTGGACGACGCGCCTAGCGAGCTCACGCGGCTAGTCGGGTACCTCGAGGCGATCGGCGATCAGCTTGTCATTGACCTCGTCACCGTCACCGCCTACGAGGTCGACGGAACTCAAATCATGGTTCCGCAACGCGTCGACCCGGAGCGGGTCCGCGCCGAGCCCGACCGACCGGCCGCGGGTGCCAAGGCTTCGATTGTTCCGACCACCGCTGGAGCGTCCGAATTCTTGGCCTTTATGGAAACAGCGCCCCCCGAACTGCAGGTCAAAGTGAAACGTCTTGCAGACTGGGCGATCTCGCTCGAGCAGGAAAGACTTGTCCGGCTACTCACAGGCCACGGGAAGGGACGAATGACCCTCCTGCCGCGTCTATACGGTGATGACGCTGGACTAGTTACGATCTGGACCGACGGGGGAGTCTCGCTTTGGCGCACCGTCTTTGAGCGGCGGGCAGCCGACGAAATCCCAGCGGTCGAGGCCGCGCTCGGGACGCGTATCGGCACCGGCAACACCGTTCGCGAGCTGAGCAACGAAGCACTGCAAGCACTTAGCCAGGCGTACCGTTCAGCAGCGCGCGCGATCACTCAGTCGCGTACGTAGCACCTGAGCTGCGCGTGTGACCTGAGATCACGCACAGCTCCCAAACCGGTGGCGCTCTCGGCGATACCCCCTGCTTCATAGTCACGCATCACGCGCCGCAAAGATCCCATCCGTCGATCTACACGTTCGTCACCGACGGCGTGGCCACGGCGATCGAGCAGGCCAAGCAGACAGCGGGCGACAAGAAGGTCGGCCTGTTCGGAGCGACCGTCATGCAACAGGCGCTCCCCCTGGGCCTGGTCGACGAGATCCGCGTGCACGTGACCCCCGTTCTGCTCGCCGGCGGCACGCCGCTGTTCGCGGCGCTGGACTCGGCGATCAGCCTCGAACGGACCCAGGTGGTCGCGACCCCGGCCGCGACGCACCTGGGATTCCGTGTGGTCCAGCAGCAGGCCGAACACGAGCGACGCTACGCGAAGACTGCCTCGCACCGAACAAGGCGTGCCGGGGTTCCCTGTCCCGCTGGAGGATCCTCGTGGGACGCGCTGGGGCGCGCCGGAGAAGATGCCTTCTCGGACACGACCACCTTGCGGACAACTGGCCGGTACCTCGCCGGAATGCGCGTTCTCTCACCCAGGCAGACCAGAGACGGTCGCGGCGGACCGGTCTCGCAACTCGCCAATTGCGCGACTAAGGCGACGAGGTTTGCGTAGGCACGACCATTTTCGCGGAGCCTGTCGACGGCGCCCTGGATTCGGCGATGAAGGCGACTCAGCAAGTGCGTTCGATCGGAACGATCGCGTCGGTGACTCTGCCTACGTGCTCTGCGACGCCACGCCGGCATCGAGACGACCGACGGGATCACGGCCGTCCTCTCCGAGGACCGGGTCAAGGGGCTCGTCCGGCTAGTTGAGCGGGTCAAAGGCTGCCGCAACCCGCAAGACGCCATCGCGCTGCCAACGTCGCTCCCGCGGGGGTACTCCTCGGCGGAAGACGGGTCATCCGGACCCGTCTCCCCCCGAGGAGTGGATGCACCCGGTATCGGGCGAGCACACACTGAGCAAACTCGTCTTCTCTTAGCACCGGCCAGCACGAAGCGGTTCGCCTCGCCGAGGGCGCCGTCAGCGAGGAACACGGCGAGCCGGACGGGTACGGCCGGCGGCGTCGAGCTCCGCGACCCAGCGCGTCATCTCGGACCGGAGCCAGAGTTTGACGCGACCGTTGCCGAGATCGACGATAGGCTTTGGCATGTCGTCGTACCGTCGCTGATATTGGCTAACCGTGTTGCGGTGGGCGAGGCAGAGGATGTCGGCCACGCCCTGTGCATCGATGAGGTCATCTACCGCGACGAGCCTGGTCATCACGCTTAGCTTACAACTGGAAGCGGAACTGTCCGACGCGGCTGCTAGCTTCTAGCTGTAAGCAAAAGGTGGCCCCGGCGGTGCACCAACACCCCGGGGCCTGGCCGAGACCTATTGGGAGGTCACGACGATGGCAGCGTACGCCACACCCTGGCTCAGCCTGGCGGCCGAGCGACACCCGCGCAACGGAATCGAGCCGACGAGTGGGCTCGACAACGCCGCTGATAGCTCCGTGCTCGACGCGGTGCTCGATCAGATCGCAGAGCGCGTCGCCCAACGGCTCGCGGCGCTGATCGATCGTTCCTCTCCGACGGAGGGCGCCGGTGACGACGAGTGGTTCGACTCGCGGCACGCAGCGGACTACCTCGGGATCCACCGGGACACGCTTCGCAAGCTGGCGGCTGAGCGGGCAATTCCGTCCGAGCAGGACGGGCCGAACTGCAAGCTGTATTTCCGGCGCGCCGATCTCGATGCCTGGCGGCTCGCCGGCGGACGGCCGCGGCATCTGGCAACGACATTGTCGCGCGCCGCCTAGGTATCGGTCATGGATGGCAGCCAGCAGCCGCGCCGGGTCCGGGTCGAACGCAACATCTACCGTCGCGCATCGGGCGTCTACGAGATCGGCTTCAAGGACGTCGGCGGTAAGCAGCGATGGCGGACCGTCGATGGTGGGATCACCGCGGCGCGAGCGTTCCGGGATCAGCTGCTGGGGCAGCGCGCCAGGGGAGAGCGCATCGCCGACAACGGTCGGTTGCGGTTCGGCGACGCCGCCGGCCGACGGCTCGGCGGGCCGGTATCCGATCTTCGGCCAGCCACGCAGGGCTGTTACCGCAACGCGGTCGAGCGGCATCTGCGTGAGCGCTTCGACGCTCACCGGCTCGATGCCATCACTCCAGACAACCTTGCTGATCTGGTGCGTGAGCTGCGCACCGGAGGACTCGCGGAGTCGACGATCGTGATCGTCATCGGGGTCGTCAATCGGATCTATCGGTATGCCGCGCGCCGGCTCGGCTGGGTCGGAACCAATCCCGTGTCGTTGATGCTCTCCTCCGAACGGCCGAAGGCATCTCAGGGAAAGCGTCGGCGGGTGTACGAGGGCAGTGAACTTGAGCAGACGATCGCGGCCGCCGTGGAGCTCTACCGCACGCTGTTCACGGTTGCTGCCTTGACCGGTGGGCGGCTGTCCGAGCTGCTCGGTCTGACTTGGGAGTGCGTCCGCGTCGACGAGCTCGAAGACGCCGAGGTCGAGTTTGCGCTCCAGGTCGACCGAAAGGGGCGCCTCGTGGCGACAAAGACCGACGGCTCGGCGAGGACCGTGCCCATTCCGCCTCAGCTCGCTCGAATCCTGGCCGCCCACAAGCGGCGGTCGTCGTTCGTCGCCGCGACCGACTTCGTGTTCTGCACACGGACGGGTAGGGCGTTCAGCCAACGCAACATCGGACGCGCGCTACGCGGCGCTCAGGTGAAGGCGACGACGCCGACCGGCGAGCCGACGTTCCCGGCGCTGCATGTCGTCGACGAGGCCGGCGAGGCGGTGCCTGCCCCGCACGGCGCGGTCCCATCGATGCACAGCTTTCGCCATACGGTCGCCAGCCGCGCGCTGCTCGCCGGCGAGAGCATTGACGAGGTTGCGTTTCTCCTGGGGCACCGCGACGCAAACGTGACGCGCGCGGTTTACGTGCGCGAGCTTGCCGACGTACGCCGCCGTTCGATGCGACGCTCAAGGATGGCGGCAGAGTTTGCTGACGTGCTCGGTCTCGAAGACGTCGACTGAAACGAGCTCCTCCGAGCGGGCGGCCTCGTCCACCGGCGCTGGCACGATCGATTCGTGAGCTGGCCACCTGAACCCGGAGACCTCATGCCGAACGCGTACGAGGCCGTCGGCGTCCACGAGAAGCTACGGACGTACTCGTTGAACCGAGATCACCGAGACGGCCGCGAGAAGGCCAAGGCTTTTCGGAGCATGCTCGGGTTGACGCAGGCCGATATTGAGTATCTAGCACGTGCGCTCGTGGCCGGACTGGTCACGACGCCGCTCCGTCGCGTCCGCGAGAACCCTCCCACGGGTTGATTTGCGATGTCTGGATCGTGGTCGAGGGGCTTGGCGACCGCGCCGACCGCGCCGCTGTCGTTCGCACTTCTTGGGAGCTTCGATACGAAGGCGACGCGCCGCGGTTGGTCACCGCTTACCCCAGGGCGTAACCTGAGAGCTGATGGCGACCGTTCGACACGACATCGCAGAGCACGACGTCGTCGCGCTGCGCGAGCAAGAGGGCGACTGGGCTCCGGGAACCGAGGGCACGGCGGTGAGCATCTACGAGGACGCCGTGCTGGTCGAGCTGTCGGATATGCCGATGGAGGAGGCGCTCGACAACCTCGTCATCTGGCCGGCCGACAAAGTCAAGATCATCTGGCGAGTCGCTGATCACGTGCCTCACGACGTGGAAGCCTGATGGAAGCCTCAGGCACCGCGAACGCGCCGTCAGCGGACCTGCAGGTCTGACGCAAAGCCCGTCAACACAGGCGAAACCGGCATCTGGCCCGCATCAGGTCGCGGCTGCTGGCTCTTTGCAAGCAGGAGGTCGCCGGTTCGATCCCGGCTGGCTCCACTGACAACGTCCCTGGAAATCGGCCACCCCGCTCTTCACGGCGGCGGTCCTTCAGGCAAATGAGATCTGTCTGGCAAGGCCTGG
>JBAPXO010000365.1:0-13651 GCA_049284255.1 Solirubrobacteraceae bacterium
TCTCCAATTACTTGCTTGCTGGCAAGCACTACTTTAGCAGTCCTCATCTCGTCCGGCGGCGGAACAGAGCCCCCGCCAGCGCCACCGAGACGATCATGATCCCCAGGCTCCACGCCACCGCGTGCCAGGCTTGGGGCCCCGGCGATCCTCCGGCCAGCAGCGCCCGGAGCGAGTCGACGACCTGGGTGATGGGCTGGTTTGCGGCAAAGCCCCTCAGCCAGGCGGGCATGGTGTGAACCGGGACGAAGGCGCTCGAGGGATATGGCAGGAAGCTGATCACGAAGGTGATGCCCTGCGCGGCCTCCGGCGAGCGCACGAGGATCGCGATCGCGGCCGCCAGCCAGGAGATCGCGAGCACGAATAGCGCCAGCAGGCATCCGGCCTCCAGCCACCTCGCTGCCGTGGCGGGAGAGCTGTAGCCAATCGCGAAGGCGACAGCGACGGCCAGCGCGGCGGACACGAGGTTGCGGGCGACGCTGGCCACGACGTGGCCGGCGATCAGCGACTCGCCCCGCACGTCCATTGAGCGAAAGCGGTCGAGGATCCCGCTGCGCAGGTCCGCGGCGACGCTGACCGCGGTCGTGCCGGCGCCGAAGCCCACGCAGACCAGCAGCACTCCGGGGACGACGTAATCCACGTACCTGGTCCCGACGTTGATCGCGCCGCCGAAGAAGTAGACGAACATGACCATCAGCATCACCGGCAGCGCCAGGGCCGTGATCAGGCTGTCGGCGTTGCGCAGCGTCAGGCGAAGCGCACGGACGATCATCGTCTGCAGCTCGGTGGCCCCTCGTTGCCCGCCGGGCAGGGCTGGGCGCGGCGCGGTCAGGGCAAGGGATTGTTCAGTCATGCGAGGGCTCGCTTTCGGGGTCTGCTCCGCGGCCCGTGAGGGCCATGAAGACGTCGTCGAGACTTGCGGTGTGAATCGAGAAACGGTCGACCAGGCCGCCTGCCGGATCGAGCTCCCCCAGGAGGGCGCGGATCGGCTCGGCGCGGTCCTGGCAGGCCGCTCCTAGAGTGAGGGCGGAGGCATCGCGATGAATCGCCCGCGAGCCGAGCCGGGCCTCGAGCATGTTGTAGGCGTCTCGGTCGACCGCGGTCAGGTCCAGCCGCTCGCCGGTGACCGTGGCCTTGAGCTGGGCCGGCGTTCCCTCGGCGACGATGGTGCCGCGGTCCATGACCGCGACACGGTCGGCCAACCGGTCGGCCTCCTCGAGGTACTGGGTGGTCAAGAAGACGGTGACCCCCGAGCTCGTCAGGTCGCCGACCAGGCTCCACATGTCCCGGCGGCTGCGAGGGTCAAGGCCGGTGGTGGGCTCGTCGAGGAACAGGACCTGGGGGGCGCGTACGAGCGAGGCGGCGAGGTCGAGCCGCCGGCGCATCCCGCCGGAATAGGTGGCCGTCCGTCGCCGGGCGGCGTGCTCGAGTTCGAACTGCGCCAGCAGCTCGAGGGCGCGCGCGTGGGCCTCGCGCGCCGAGAGGCCGCGCAGCCGCCCCATCATCTGAAGGTTCTCGAACCCGGATTGCAGCTCGTCGAGCGCGGCGTACTGACCGGTGAGGCTGATCCGCTCCCGGACGCGGCCCCGGTCGGCGATGACGTCGGCCCCGGCCACGCGCGCGCTGCCGCCGTCTAATGCCGTGAGCGTGGTCAGAATGCGCACGGTGGTGGTCTTGCCGGCTCCATTGGGGCCGAGTAGGCAGAAGACCGTGCCGGTGGCGACCGTCAGCTCTATGCCGTGAAGAACGGTCGTGGAGTCATAGGACTTGCGAAGGCCTGTGGCCTCGATGGCGGATTCGGTCATGCGATCTCCTCATTGGCATTAACTGCGTGTTGCGTACGCAGTAGCGACCTCGCGTACCGTATACGCAGTTATGCGAATCCGTCAAGGCCTGCCTTCAGACTCCGCGCGATGACCGGTGCCGACGACGACCTTGCCGGCATCCCAGCGAGCATTCAGCTCGCCTGGGGGCGCCGGGAGCCGGGGAGCCGCGGCCCCAAGCGGGGGTTGACGCTTCAGACGATCGTCACCGCCGGGATCAAGGTCGCGCTCACAGAAGGCGTGGGTTCGCTCTCGATGGCTCGGATCGCCGCCGAACTCGGCGTGGGGACGATGTCGCTTTACCGCTATGTGGCGGCCAAGGACGACCTTCTGGCGCTGATGGTGGATGCGGCGCTCGGTCAGCCGCCCGCGGCCACGTCCGGCGAGGACTGGCGCGGGGGCCTGCGCCGCTGGGCCGAGGGGGTCCGCGACGCCTACCGGCGTCATCCCTGGTCCTTACGGGTGCCGATCACTGGGCCGCCGCTGGGACCCAACAACGTGGCCTGGCTCGAGAACGCTCTCACCGCGCTGGCCCAGACGCCACTGTCTGAGCAGGAGAAGCTTTCCAGCGTGTTGTTGGTAAGCGGGTTCGTCCGCAACGAGGAGACCCTGGTCGCGGACCTGCGCGCCGGCAACGCCGCCGAGCCGGTTATGCCCAATTACGGCACGCTGGTCGGCAAGCTCCTGGGCCCGGACAGCCACCCGGCGCTCCAGCGCGCGATCGCCTCCGGGGTGCTCGATGACGACGATGACATCGAGGTCGAGTTCGAGTTCGGGATCGAGCGCATCCTCGATGGCATCGCTGCACTCGTGGCCACCAAACGCAAGCGACCTCGGAAACGGACAGCGACTCCATAGGGTGAGTTGCACGGTGCTGATAGGGTCGAAAACCTATCGGGCATTACCACTTTCCTATGCTTCAAGGAGGTTGCCCAGGAGTCGACGGCGAGCGCGCTCCCGTCGTTTTCGCCACAATGGCAACCATAATTGTTGAGATTCAAGGAGGGAACCAAGATGGCACTGCAGATCGGCTCCACGGCGCCAGATTTCGAGGCCGAGACCACAGAGGGACCGATTCACTTCCATGACTGGATCGGGGACTCCTGGGCGGTGCTCTTCTCGCACCCCAAGAGCTTCACGCCGGTGTGCACGACCGAGCTCGGCTACATGGCTTCGATCAAGCCCGAGTTCGACCGTCGCAACGTCAAGATCATCGGCTTGTCGGTCGACCCGGTTGACGAGAACACCAACTGGTCCAAGGACATCGAGGAGACTCAGGGCACCGCGCCCAACTATCCGATCATCAGCGACGGCGACCTGAAGGTGGCCAAGCTCTACGACATGCTGCCTGCCGACGCGAGCGGTGACCCAAAG
The DNA here is from genome assembly GCA_049284255.1 of Solirubrobacteraceae bacterium. Taxonomy (GTDB): domain Bacteria; phylum Actinomycetota; class Thermoleophilia; order Solirubrobacterales; family Solirubrobacteraceae; genus Palsa-465. Next base: position 3,195 of record JBAPXO010000365.1, read on the forward strand.
GACCGCACGCCCGCCGACAACCAGACGGTCCGCAACGTGTTCGTCATCGGCCCGGACAAGAAGGTCAAGCTGATCCTCGTCTATCCGATGACCACCGGACGCAACTTCGACGAGGTCCTGCGCGTGATCGACTCCCTGCAGCTGACCGCCAACCACAAGGTGGCGACGCCGGCCCAGTGGCAGCACGGGGACAAGGTGATCATCGCCGGCTCGGTCTCCAACGACCAGGCCAAGGAGATCTTCGGCGACTGGGAGTCGCCCAAGCCCTACATCCGGCTCGTCCCGGATCCCGAGGGCGCCAAGTAGTCATCGAATTCCCGGAGTCCGCCCGGTCACCCGCCGGGCGGGCTCTCGGTTTGAACTCAGAACCCCTTGGTGGGGACGATCCGGTAGATCGCCCCGGCGGTGTCATCTGATACGTACAGGGCCCCGTCGGGTCCGGGCACGGCATCGACCGTGCGTCCCCAGCGGGTGCCGTCGGCGTCCTGAAAGCCGGCCACCAGGTCGACGGCCGAGCCGAGCGTGCGCCCGCGCGCCTTCCACGGCATCCACAGCACGGCTGGCGCCCGTGGCGGGACGCGGTCCCAGGAGCCGTGGCCGACGACCACGGCGCCGTTTGACCACGGCGCGGGGAGGGCGCTGTGCTGCAAAAAGTGGAATCCGAGCGGAGCGCTGTGCGCCGGGATCCCACGCTGCACCCGGGCCAGCTTGCTGCAGTTGAGCACGTGTCCACCGCTGTTGGCCTGGAAATCGGCGTCGAAAGCCATGTTGCCGTAGTGCAAGGCGGTGCCGGCGCGACCTCGTGAGACGTCGGGATCGGGATCGCAGAACGGCCAGCCGAGGTTGCGCCCGGGCGTCAGCCGCGCGATCTCGTCCGGCGGATGGTTGGCGACGTAGGCCGGGATGACCTCGCCGTAGGCGTCGCCGCCTCCCCCATAGCGCTGGCGGAACGGGTAGGCGATGTCATCGCGCTCGTTGACCGCCGCCCACAGGCTCCCGTCTGGGGCAAACGACAGACCGTCTCCGTTGCGCACCCCGGTGGCCAGCACCCGTCTGCGCCGTCCGTCGGGCCGATAAGCGAGCACCGAGGCTCGGGGCGGGTTGGTATGGGCCGGCGCGTCGGCGTTGGAGGCGCTGCCGACGTCGAAGTAGACCGTGTGGTCGCGGCCTACCACGACGTTTTTGAGCGGATGGGCCCCCGTACTGGGCAGTCCGGAGACCAGGATCGTGCGGGCTCCCACCCCGTCGCCTCTCCACACGTAGCGGTCGATCCGATCGTTCTCGGCGACGTAGAGCACCTCCTGGCCGTTCAGCCGGTCAAACGCCAACCCCTGAGGGGAGGAGAGGCCCGAGAGCAGCGTCCGAACTCGAGGGGGATCGCTTCGTGTCCGGGCGGCCAGGAGCTCAGACACCGTGCCGTTGCCGGGCTGGCTGACCAGCAGGTTTCCCTCCGGCGTCCACGTCTCCAGTCGGGCCGCCGGCACCCTTGCCCAGACCTCGGCGCTCCATCCCCTGGGAAGGATCAGCGTCCGCGACCCGTCCAGACCGTGGCCGCCGTTGCCCGCCGGGACCTTGAGGGGGACCCGCGCGTAGCGAATACGGTAGGCCCGCGCGTGCCCGCTCCCGGCAACGACTGCGGTGGCGCTCGCCGCCATCTGGGCGGTCGTGCCCGGCGCGGCGCTCTGGCCCCCGCAGGCCCCCAGGCCTACGGAGAGACCGCACAGCGCCAACGCCGTCGCTCCAGCGCGGATCATGCGATCAGGGCCGGGGAAGGGGAAGCGGGGCACGCTTTCAAGTTCACCACAGAATCCCGCGGCGACCTACCGGCTCGGGGTCACCCGAATGAGTGCTCTCGCGTACGCCGTCCACTGCACGGGTAATTGGTGTGAATGATCCAGGACACCGACTCCTCCGCAGACCCCGAAGATCCCCGGGGCCGAACCGGGCCGGGCGGCCTGCGCCCGGCCTACCGCTGGGCGCTGCTCGCCGCCGTGGGTGTCGTCCTCCTGGCATCGCTGATCTACCTACTCGTCCTCGCTCTGGGCGGCGAGAAGCTCTACAAGCTGGCGGCGCCACGCACCGGGCATCTGATCGTGGTCCACAACGTGACGGCCTGGCTGGTGGTCGCGACCGTGGCCGCGATCGCCGGCCTCGCTGGGTGGGCTCTGGGCGAACACCGCCTGAGCTCGCTGACCGGCGCCGTCGAATCCGAAGGCGAAGCTCGGGAGGCCGAGCGTGAGGTTCGCAAGCGCCTGAAAGACAGCGAACGCGAGCGTGAGCGGCTCGAGAGCACACGCGGCGAGGAGCGCGCTCAGCGCGAGCGACTGGTGCGAGCGTGGCAGAGCGAGCGCGAGTGGAACCGTGAGCTGCGAGGCCAGGTCGCTCGGATGCAGGCCAGCCAGGGCGTCCTCGGACGCCACGACGACGTGCGCGAGATGATTCTCAAGCTCACCATGGGCCTCGTCGAAGCCGACAAGGGCATCCTGCTCTCCGCGCGTGAGAAGCCCCACGAGGGTCGCGAGGTCGTGTGCGCCCTGGGTTTCGACAACGATCCCCAGGAGAGCGCGATCGCCCAGCGCTTCGCAACCGAGGTGATCGAACGCGACACCATGATCCGAGAGGACGACGCCGGGGATCTCGACGCCGAGCGACGAGGTGCGGCCGACGAGGAGGTCCGGAACCTGCTGGCGATCCCGATGTACCTGGCAGACGACTTCGTCGGCGTCATCGTGTGCGCCAACCGGGAGGGCGGCTTTGCCAGCGTCGATGACGAGGTGCTGCTCGCCGTCGGGGATCACGCCGGTGCCGTCCTGCACAACTCGCGTCTGCACGGCGACCTGCGCAGCGCCTACCTCTCGACCATCCGGGTCCTCGCGCACGCCATCGAGCTCAAGGATGCGGAGCTGCGCTGGCACTCCGACGCCGTGTCCGAATACGTGACCGCGGTCGCCGACCGTCTCGAGCTGGAGCCCGAGCGCCGTGAGGCACTGATCTTCGCCTCCCTGCTGCACGACGTCGGCAAGCTGGGCATCTCCGAGCGCATTCTGCTCAAGCCCGCACGACTGACCGACGAGGAGCGCAGCGTCATCGAGCTCCATCCGAGGATCGGCGCTCGGCTCGTCAGCCAAGTCCCGGCTCTGCAGGGTCTGGCTCCCGCCGTGCTCCACCATCACGAGCGCTTTGACGGCGACGGGTATCCGGGAAGGCTGAGCGGAGAGACGATCCCGCTGGAGGCGCGGATCATCGCGATCGCCGACAGCTTCAGCGCCATGACCAGCCACCGCCCCTACAGCCCGCCCCGCGACCCAGAGGATGCATGCGCCGAGCTCGAGCGCTGCGCCGGTGAGCAGTTCGACCCCGAGCTGGTTCGTCTGTTCGTCGAAGAGGTGCGCCGCCGGGGCCCAGACGAGCTGGCTGCGCCTCGAACACCCGAAGAGCCCGAGTTCGAGCTCCATCGTGCCGATGGAGAGCTCGTCCTCGGCGGACGGGCCTTCGGGATCACCGACTCACTCACGCTTCTGTACTCGCACCGCCATTTCCACGAGACCGCCCGTGCCCAAGCTCAGCGGGCGGCCGTTCAAGGACGCCCGTTCGCGGTGCTCGTCGCCGCGCTCGTCGACCTCTGGGAGATCAACCGCGAGCACGGCTTCGCTGAAGGCGACTCGGTCCTGAGGGCGGTCGCCGCCGTCTTCCAGAGCACGGCGGCGCGTGCCGATGGGCTGGCCTTCCGGGCGAGCGGGCGCCGGCTCGCACTGATCGCTCCCGGGCTCGATCAGGAGGGAGCGGAGCGGCTGGCAACGGCGCTGCGGGCCGAGCTCGACGGGACTCCGAAGCTCGAGATCGGAGTCGCCGCCTGGCGGCCGGGCGAAGACGGCGAGCAGGTCATCACGCGGGCGCAGCACGGGGCCTCCGGCGTCGCGCCCGTCGTCCCCTGACCGTCCGTCGTCGCCTGAGCGTCACTAGCTCGCTTGGCGGTCCGGCATCGTGGATGCTAGATCGGCGGCGGGCTCGCAGCGGGGGGCTGGCCGACCTCGCGGTCCACCTCGTGGATGCCCTGGCGATCCTCGCCCAGCCGGCAGCGCTCGGAGCGGCCGGCCCTGACCGAGGGCCCGCGGGCAGCGTCGATCTCGGCGGGACGGCCGTCGGCAGATGGGGCGACGTCCCGCTCAGCGTTCGGACGAGCTGGTCCGTTCGCCCAGAGGGTCTCGAGCTGGTGATCAACGGGACCGCCGCGAGCGCCGTCGTCCGCGACGGCGCGCTCGAACTCGCGACCGATGGCGGTTCACGGGATCGCTGGGTCGGTGCCCCACCCGACGCCGGCGAGGCCCTGCGCGCCTTCGCGCAGCGTCTGCGGCGCCGGCGGCTCGGCGTCGACGGGCTGGAGGCTGCGATCCGCGCCCAAGAGGCGGTGGAGCGTGCGGCGGTGATCGACTGAGCGCTAGCTCATGCGCTCGTAGTTGAGGCGCAGGAGCGCGATCACCTCGCGGACATCCTCGGGCCCGTCGATTCGTCTGGCCGCCGGTCCCTGGCGATCGGGAAACACCGGGTGGTAGGTGATCCGTCCCTGCCCGTGAAGCTCTGACCAGACCCCCTTTGGAAACGAGAAGTGCGCCGAGCGATCTCCGTGCAGGTGACCGATTTCGCGCCGGCCGAGCCGAAACGACCATTCTCCGCGTCGACCCGGCCCGGCGGTAACCCCAGGCCACGAGGTGACCTCGGTGGTGATCTGCTGACTGGGGCTCGAGATCTCGGTGGTTTGACTCATGTGACTCCTCCAAGTCGTGATACTCAGAGTGATCATCGTCCGCTCCAGCGCGTCCGATTTCCATGAGCAATTGGTCCTACGACCGCCGCCCTCCGAGCCGCAGTAGGCTGCTGCGTCGCCCGTGGCTCCCCCTCGGGCTTCTTGTCGTGCTGGGTCTGCTGATCGCCTTCGGACCTGCCAACGCCCGGTCTCGCTGGCATCCGCCGCAGGCCCTGACGTGGTACTGGCAGCTGACCGGCCATGTCCGCAACTCGGTCAGCGCCCGGGCCTTTGACATCGACGGGTTCGACAGCAGCGCCTCCGAGGTCGCGGCGCTGCATCGCGCCGGCAAGCATGTCATCTGCTACATCGATGTCGGCACGTGGGAGAGGTGGCGACCGGATGCCGCGAAGTTCCCCCGATCGGTGCTCGGCCGGCCCAACGGGTGGCCGGGTGAGCGCTGGCTCGATATTCGCCAGATGACCATTCTGAAGCCGATAATGCGCGCCCGCCTGATGATGTGCGCCCGCAAGCACTTTGACGCCGTCGAGGCCGACAACATCGACGGGTACGAGAACGGCACCGGCTTTCGAATAACCGGGGCGCAGCAGCTCACCTACAACGAGTGGGTGGCCGATGAGGCGCACAAGCTCGGACTCGCGATCTTCGAGAAGAACGATCCCGAGCAGGCGCCTCAGCTCGAGCCCTACTTCGATGGGGCGATCGACGAGCAGTGCAACCAGTACGACGAGTGCTCCTCGTTCGGGCGCTACCTGACCGCCGGCAAGCCGGTGCTCAACGCCGAGTACAAACGGTCGCTCTATCCCGGCTTCTGCTCCGCCGACAGGCGCGCCGACATCATGGGAGCGCTCTACAACCTTGCCCTCGACGGTCGCGTCTACAAGCCCTGCCCGACGACGTGAGCGGCGGCTAGGTTCGAAGTGAGCAGATCACAAGACTCGATTCCGAGGAGGCGCGATGCCTGACCAAGACGCGATCGGTGAGCAGCGGCGAGCGCTGGCTGACGGTTCTGAGATCCCCATTCTGGGGCTGGGGGTGTGGCAGGTCTCCGACGGTTCGGATTGTGAGAACGCTGTCCGCTCGGCGCTTGAGCTCGGGTACCGCCACATCGACACCGCTCAGGCCTACGGAAACGAAGAGAGCGTCGGCAAGGCGCTGCGCGATAGCGGCATCGCGCGCGATCAGGTGTTCATCACGACAAAGTTCTATCCCGCGCGCAGCGATCCGGCGGCCGAGGCGGAGAAGAGTCTGCGGCGGCTGGGGGTCGATCAGGTCGACCTCTACATCGTGCACTGGCCGCAGAATGGTCCGACCTGGGCATGGCCGGGAATGGAGCAGGCCCGCGAGCGCGGGTACGCGCGCTCGATCGGTGTCTCGAACTTCAGCGTGCAGGAGCTGGACGAGGTCGAGGCGATCGCGAGCACGCCGCCGGTGATCAATCAGGTGCAGTTCAGCCCCTTCGAGTACCGCCGGGCGCTGCTGCAGGCCTGCGACGAGCGCGCGATCGCGCTCGAGGCCTACAGTCCGCTGGGAACCGGGCGCCATCTCGGAGACGCGGGCGTCGCTGAGATCGCCGGCCGTCTTGGCCGTACTCCGGCGCAGGTCCTCGTGCGCTGGTGCATCCAGCGCGGGACGATCGTGTTGCCCAAGTCGACGCATCGGGAGCGGATCGAGGAGAACGCCCAGGTGTTCGACTTCGTCCTCTCAGACGAGGAGATGCAGCGCCTCGACGCCCTCGATCGGACGGGCGGCACCGACCGGGCGCGTGAGCAGAAGTGGTGGTGAGGAGGGGACCGTTTGATGCTGGGGTCGATGGCGTGCCATCATTGATGGTATGAGCGACGACGACAGCTTCGAGGAGCGGATCAAAGCCATCGCCCGCGAGGTCAGCCGCTCGGTGGAGCGGATGTCTGAGCTGGACATCGGCAACGTCGCCGACGCCATCGGCATCGACGCCGAGCGGGCGCGCGAATTTGCCGATTCTGCCGCCCGGTGGATCGCCGACCGAGCTGAGGAGCTCGGCGAGGACGCGCCCCGGTGGGGAGCGTTCTTCGGCCATGCCGAAGGGCAGACCGAAGGGACCTCGGCGCCGGTCCCCGGCCCGCACCCGCTCGACATGCCGACTCCGGAGCAGGGCCGCGCGCTCTCGGCACTGGACTCCGGCCGCTGGACGGTCGAGCCTGGAAGCAACGTCCTGCACGGACATGGCGAAGGCCCGGCCCCTGGCGAGGGCCTCGGACTCGTCGGCGAGCTCCGTGCTCGTGACTGGATCACCTCCGACGGCCAGGTCACGCTGGTCGGCCACAACGCGCTCTCACGCTGGATCGAGAGCACTCGGTCCGGCTGACAGTCCCCGCCCTCTCCTCGCGCCCCCGTGACGCGAGGAGGAGCGGTTCGGGGCCGCGGGCTAGGCGGCGTGACGCTGAAGCTCGGTCTCAGCCTCGGGACCGATGTACACCGGCTCGGCGTCGATCGGCTCAGCCTTGCCGGCCGGGCGGGTGCGGAGCACGGCCAGTGCGGTGACGACCCCCGCGAGGACGCTGGTCGCTCCGATCGCAAACGCGAGGTGGTATCCGCTCACCAAAGCCCCCACGACGGCATGGTGGTCGGCTACGAGCGCCTTGGTGTGATTGGTCGCGACGGTCCCGAGGACCGCCAGTCCGAGCGCACCCGCGACCTGCTGCGAGACGTTGGTGATCCCGGAGCCCAGCCCGGCGTCGGCTGCGGGAACATCGGCCATGGCCAGCGTGAGGAGGGGCATGAAGGCGGTGCCGATGCCGAGTCCGATCGCGAAGAACGCGATGAAGATCGTCGGGAAGAAGCTGGTATGGATCCCGACGGTTCCGAGCACGAGCAGGCCGATGATCACCGTGACCATCCCGGAGATCAGCATCGGCATCGCGCCGAATCGACCGACGAGCCGGGCCGTCACGCCAAGCGAGAGGATTCCGACGGTTACCGTCCACGGGAGGAAGGCCAGCCCGGTCTCCAACGCGCCGTAGTGCAGCACGTGCTCCAGGTAGAGCGTTCCCAGAAAGAACGTCGAATACATGCCGGTGACGAGCAGGCCCCGGACCGCGCTCGCCCCGACGAGGCCGCGCACCCGGAGGATGCGCAGGGGCATGATCGGGTTCTCGATCCGCGCTTGCACGGCTAGGAAGGCGGCCATGAGCACGATCGCCAGCGCTCCGAACCCGAGTACCTGAACCGAGCCCCATCCGTGGTTGGTGGCCTGAATGATGGCGTACACGGCCGTCATCAGCGAGACGGTTACGAGGACCGAGCCGAGCCAGTCGACGCCGTGCTTGAGGCCGAGGCCCTCGTCGCGGGGGATGAGGATCCTGCCGAGCACGATTGTGACGATGCCGATCGGAAGGTTGACGAAGAAGATCCAGTGCCAGCTCAGGGCCTGGGTGAGGGCGCCGCCGAGCAGGAGGCCAAGCGACCCGCCGGCGACCGCAACGAACACGTAGGCGCTCATAGCCCGCGCACGCTCCGCCGGCTTTGGGAACTCGGTGACGATGATCGCGAGGATGACCGACGCCTGCGTTGCGGCTCCGATGCCCTGCAGAAAGCGGGCAACGATCAGGAAGCCCTGACTCGTCGCCACGCCGCAGAGGGCCGAGGCGGCGGTGAAGGCGACCACGCCGGCGAGGAAGACGCGCCTGCGGCCCAGTAGATCGCCGAGCCGACCCGCAAGCAGCAGGAAGCTGCCGAACGTGATCAGAAAGGCGTTGATGACCCAGGTGAGGTTGCCCTGGGTGAAGTGGAGGTCGTGCTGGATCGAGGGGAGGGCGACGTTCACGATCGTCGTATCGAGGACGATCATGAGCTGAGCCACGCAGACGATGACCAGAGCCAGCCATCGGCGACGATCACTGTTGGAAGAAGCGGTGTTCATAAAGATCCGAACGGTTGAGGCTTGAAGGGTGGTGGTAAACTGGAGGCGTCCTCCAGAACTAAGTGGAGGAACCCTCCGGTACTATAGCGGAGGACCCCTCCGGTTTGTCAAGAGAAATTTGCCCGATCCGCCATGGCCACCGTCGACACCACTGATCAGCCGCTTCTGAAGCGCCCAAAGCGTGCCGACGCCCTGCGCAACTACGAGAAGGTGGTGGCGGCCGCCCGCGAGGCGTTCGCCGAGGGCGGGGTCTCCACCTCGCTGGAGGAGATCGCGCGCCGCGCCAACGTCGGAATCGGAACGCTGTATCGCAACTTCCCCAACCGGCAGGCTCTGCTCGAGGCCGTATATGTCGACGAGCTCGAGGCACTGTGTCGTTCGGCCGCCGACCTCGACGGCGAGAATCCGTGGGAGGCGCTGGTGAGTTGGCTGCACCGCTTCGTGGCCTACATGGCCACCAAGCAGGCATTAGCTCAGGAGCTGCTCGACTACGTCGAGCGCGACGCGCCGCTCTTTCAGAGCTGTCGGGCGGCCCTCTACGCGGCCGGCGAGCCGTTACTGGAGCGCGCCCAGGAGACGCATGCCGTGCGCGCCGACACCGATCTCTCCGAGGTCATCCAGATGGTGGGGGGGATCGCCAAGATTCCGGCCACCGAACCCGGACAGATCGATCACATCCTCGATATCGCGCTGGACGGGTTGCGCTATCGGGAGCCGGGCCAGGCGAGCTAGGTCTGAAGGTCGAGGACCGCGCCGGCGAGCCACTCGCTCTCCTGCGCCCAGGACCGGACCGGAGCGGCGGGTCGGACGACGAACTTCGTCAAGCCGGCTCGCACGTACTCCCCGATGAAGGCGCGCAGTTGACGTCGGCCAACCGGGATCAGCGTCAGCGGGTCCACGTCCGGTCGGCGACCCGCCATGCGCCTGAGCAACTCGGGATCGGGGCTGGTGTGGGCGTAGGCGATGCTCAGCCCAAAGTGCTCGGGGTCGACCTCGCGTCCGGCTCGCTCCGCTGACTCCTGGATGCGCTCACGCGCGGTCCTCGCCTCCGAAGGAGTGACTTGGGCGCCCAGCCATCCATCGGCGATCCTGCCCACGCGGTCGAGGTTTTTGGGCCCGCGCCCGCCCAGCCACACCTCCAAGGGATCCTGGACGGGCCGGACGGGGGAGGCCACCCCGCGCAGAGACCAGCGATCTGAACGGTGATCGACGGTCTCACCCGCCCACCAGGCTCGCAGGAGGCCGAGGACCTCCTCGAGCACCGCGCCACGGCCGGCATCACCGAGCGCCAGGGCCTCGCGCTCGGTGGCCTGGCCGATCCCGGTCACGAAACTGAGCAGCAGCCGGCCGTCTGAGACCTGGTCGAGCTGGGCCAGTTCCTTTGCGAGCAGGAACGGATTGCGTCCGAGTGGGACGACGTTGGCACCGAGCCGCAGGCGCCGCGTACGCCCGGCGACCAGCGCCAGCCCGAGTACTGGATCGAGCACCGGCGAGACCGGGAGGTCAGAGAGCCAGATCCCGTCGAACCCCGCGGTCTCGAGCGCCTCGGCACAGGCGATCAGAGCGGCGCCCGACATCGGGCCGCTGTGGGGGCTCACGGCGAAGCGGACCTTCACCAGACCATGGTGGCAGAGCCATAGACTGGGTTCCAGGAGACGCCTTCAACCCTGTCAGGAGCCACCGATGTCGACCTCAGGTAACGACTTCAATGACCGGATCATCGAAGAGTTCCGCGCCAACGGCGGCGTCGTGGGCGGCATGTTCGCGGACATGCCGTCACTACTCCTGCAC
>JBAPXO010000366.1:0-2619 GCA_049284255.1 Solirubrobacteraceae bacterium
CCGATCGACTTGGGGCGGTCGTAGTCCAAATCGAAGAAGGAGCCGCCCGCCGAGGATCCGTTTGACTGCTGACGCCGGACCACCTGGGGACGGGGCAGGAACGGCTCGATGCGCTCCGAGACGGCGATCGGGCCGGCACCCGGGCCGCCGCCGCCATGGGGCTGGGTGAAGGACTTGTGCAGATTGAAGTGCACGATGTCGAAGCCCATATCGCCGGGCCGGGAGATGCCCATGATGGCATTCAGGTTGGCCCCGTCGTAGTAGAGCGTCGCCCCGATGTCGTGGACGATGCGCGCGATCTCCTCGATGCCGGGCTCGAACAGGCCCAGCGTCGACGGGTTGGTGAGCATCAGGCAGGCGACGTCATCGGTGGCCTTGGCCCGAAGGTCGTCGAGGTCGACGTTGCCGTGCTCGTCGGTCCCGACCTTGACGACCTCATAGCCGGCCATCGTCACCGTCGCCGGATTGGTCCCATGGGCGGTGTCGGGGGTCAGCACCTTGGTGCGGTGCTCGCCCCGATCCTCGTGGAAGGCACGGGTCAGGAGCACGCCGGCGAGCTCGCCGTGCGATCCCGCCGAGGGCTGCAGCGAGACGTAGGGCAGGCCGGCGATCTCGCCCAAAGCATCCTGCAGACGCCACATGAGCTCCAGCGCTCCCTGAGCGCGCCGGGGATCCTGGAGCGGATGCAGCTTGGCGTGGCCGGGGAGGGCGGCCACGCGCTCGTGGAGCTTGGGGTTGTGCTTCATCGTGCAGGAACCGAGCGGGTAGAAGCCGGTATCGAGGTCGAAGTTGCGCTTGGACAGCCGGTTGTAGTGGCGGACGATCTCGGGCTCTGAGACTTCGGGCAGCCGCGCTGGGGCCTCGCGGCGCAGCTCGGGGGCGAGCAGCTCGTCGAGGGGGCGCTCGGGGACGTCGAGCGCCGGGGCCACGAACGCCCGGCGTCCGGGCTTGGAGCGCTCGAAGATCGTCAGCTGGTCGTCGGCGGCGGCGATCATCCCCGACGGTGCAACCGATGCCCCGGTGGCACTCATGCCCGCACCCCTTCAGCGTGGCGGCTCCGTTGCGAGGCCACGGCCCGGCCGAGGACCTCCACCAGGCGGTCGATGTCAGCGCGCGAGCGGCGCTCGGTTATGGCCACGAGGAGGCCGTTGGGGTGCTCGGGGTAGTCGCGCGCCAGGGGATGGCCGGGATTGACGCCTTCGGCCAGGCAGTGCTCGAGCACGCCCTCGATCGGGACGTCGAGCTCGATCGCGAACTCGCGCACCACCGGCTGGTGATGCAGCGCGGCGATGCCGTCGACCGCGGTCAGGCGCTCCCGCGCGTAGGCCGTGCGCTGGAGCATCAGCTCGGCGAGCTCGACGATGCCGTGGCGCCCCAGCCAGCTCAGATAGATGACGCCCGCCAGCGCGTTTAGCGCCTGAGCGGTGCAGATGTTCGAGGTCGCCTTCTCACGGCGGATGTGCTGCTCTCGCGTCTGCAGGGTGAGGACGAAACCTCGCTTGCCGTCGACGTCGCGAGTCTCCCCGGCGATCCGTCCCGGGATCCGGCGGATCAGGGCCTCGGTGGTGGCAAAGAATCCAAAGGACGGGCCGCCGAAGTCCAGCCGGTTGCCGAGCGTCTGCCCTTCGCCCACCGCGATATCGGCACCGCACTCTCCCGGAGAGCGCAGCAGCGCCAGCGCCAGGGGGTCACACGAGCACACGCACAGGGCTCCGACGTCGTGGGCGCGTGCCGCCAGGGCTGAAACATCCTCGACGGCGCCCAGGAAGTTCGGCTGGGAGATCAGCACTGCGCTGACATCGTCGTCGAGCTCGGGCAACTCGGTCACACCGTCGACCAGAGGCGCCTCCTCGACCTCCATTCCCCATCCGTGAGCGAGCGTCCGCAGGGCCTCTCGAGCGTGAGGATGCACCCCGCCGGAGACCACGAAGCGACCGCGACCGTTGGTCAGCTTGGCGACGTAGCCGGCGGCGGCCACGGCGCTCGGGCCCTCGTAGACCGAGGCGTTGGACACCGGCAGACCGGTCAGCTCGGAAATCGCCGTTTGGTACTCGAACATGGCCTGCAGGCCACCCTGGGAGACCTCGGGCTGATACGGCGTGTACGGGGTCAAGAACTCCGAGCGCGAGGTGATCGAGTCGACAAGGGCCGGGACGTAGTGGTCGTACATGCCGGCCCCGAGAAAGCTGAGCTCGTCCTCGGTGCTGACGTTGCGGGCCGCCAGCGCCCGCAGCTCGTCGTAGACCTCCTGCTCGGAGAGCCCGGCGTCAAGCCTCAGATCCCTGTGCAGGCGCAAGCTGGACGGGATGTCGGCGAACAGCGCCTCGATCGAGTCCACGCCGATCGCCGCCAGCATCTCGCGGCGATCTGGCTCCGTCGCCGGGGTGTACCTAGTCAAGCGTCGCCTCGTAGGCCGATGCGTCGAGCAGAGCTTCCTGCTCAGAGGAATCCGAGAGCTTGACCCTGATCAGCCAGCCCTCGCCGTAGGGATCGTCGTTGATCGTCTCGGGGGTACCGGTCAGCGTGTCGTTGACAGCGAGAACCTCGCCCGACAGCGGGGCGACCACGTCTGAGACTGCCTTGACCGACTCAACCTCGGTGTAGGGCGCGTCCTTGGAG
>JBAPXO010000367.1:0-4998 GCA_049284255.1 Solirubrobacteraceae bacterium
CGGTGCGTGAGTTCGCGCAGGCCTGGGAGGGGGAGATCGACCTGCTGATCAACAACGCGGGCGTGATGATCCCGCCCTTCTCGCGTACCAAGGAGGGCTTCGAGCTGCAGTTCGGCACCAATCACCTCGGCCACTTCGCGCTCACGAATCTGTTGCTGGACAACGTCACGGGCCGCGTGGTAACCGTCTCCTCCAGCGCCCACAAGGTCGGCAAGATCGACTTCGACGACCTCAACTGGGAGACCAGGTCCTACAAGGCGTGGCGCGCCTACGGGCAGTCAAAGCTCGCCAACCTTCTGTTCACCTCAGAGCTTCAGCGGCGCCTGACGGCTGCGGGCTCGCCAGTGCTGGCCAACGCTGCGCACCCGGGGTACGCGGCCACCAACCTTCAGTTCCAGAGCGGGCAGCGACTGTTCGATGTCATCAGCGTCATCGGTAACCGGCTCATCGCCCAGGACGAGAACGGAGGCGCGCTGCCCACCCTCTATGCCGCGGTCGCCGACGTTCCCGGCAACAGCTTCGCGGGGCCCGGCGGGTTCATGGAGTCACGCGGTGCCCCGAAGCTGGTCGGGCGTACGGGCGCAGCCAAGGATGAGGACGTGGCCCGGCGCCTGTGGGAGGTTTCCGAGGAGCTCACCGGTGTGCGCTTCCCGCTTTCGATCCCGGCGGCCGCATAGGCGGTCGCCGGCCGTTCAGGCCGGGACGAGCCGGAAGCGCCGTCGCAGTCCCTCGACGGCGAGCGCCGAGACCAGCACCAGCCCGGTGGCTACGTACTGCCAGTAGGAGCCGACGCCGTACAGGTCAAGCGCGTTGGAGACCAGGGTGAAGAAGATCGCGCCGGTGAACGATCCGACGAGCGTTCCCCGGCCGCCATTCAGGCTCGTGCCGCCGACCACGACCGCGGCGATGACGTTGAGCTCGTAGCCGGTGGCGATCATCCCGTCGGCGGAGGACACGAGCGCGGCGAGCAGGACACCGGCGAGCGCCGTGCACACGCCGACGAGCGCGAAGGTCGCGATCTTGACCCGGTTGACCGCCACGCCCGCGATCAGCCCGGCGCGCTCGTTGGAGCCCAGCGCCCTGACCTGGCGGCCGTAACGCGTGCGCCGGAACAGGTACCAGCACACGGCGTAGGTGCCGATCATGATCACGAACGGCGTCGGCAGCCCGATCACGTTGCCCGCGCCGAGGGCGAGGAACGCGGTGTTGGTGATGACCACGACCTGCGCGTTGGTCCAGATGTAGGCGACCGCGAGGTAGACGTACTGCATTCCGAGCGTGGCCACGAACGCCGGCACCTTGAGCCTGGTCACGATCAAGCCGTTGAGCGTTCCCAGGAGGCCCCCGAGCACGAGCGCGCCGAGCACCGCGAGGATCACACCGACGTCGCCGACGAGCTGGCCCGCGGCGATTGCGCACAGCGCGAGCAGGGAGGCGACCGATAGGTCGAAGGCGCCGCTGACGATCAGCAGCGTCATTCCGGCCGCGCCGATGCCGACGAACGCCGACTGGCGCAGCACGCCCATGATGTTCTCGTGGGTGCCGAAGTCCGAGCTGGTGATCAGGAGCACGATCACAAAGCCGACGACGACGACCTCGATCGTGTACTTGGCGATCACGGTGCTCAGGATGTCGCGGGCGCGCTCGGGCATGGCGTCAGCCCTCTCGCTTTCTTGGACCGCGGCCGAGCAGCTGATCACGGACGCTCTCGACCGCGAGCGCCGCGATCAGCAACAGTCCGACCGCCAGGTACTGGTAGAAGGCCTGGACGCCGAGGATGTTCAGCCCGGCGTTGACGCTGGCGATCAGGATCGCCGCCAGTAGCGTCCCGAGCAGATTGCCGCGGCCACCGGTCAGGCTCGTCCCGCCGAGCACGACGACGGCGATCACGTTGAGCTCGAAGCCCACGCCGATCGTCCCGTCGACGTCGCCGACCTGGGCGGTGACGAGCACGCCGGAGATCGCCGCCGTGATCCCCACCAGCGTGAACACGATGATGATCAGCCGTCCGATGCGAATCCCCGAGGAGATGGCGGCGTCGTCATTGCCTCCGGCCGCGGCGACGTGACGCCCAAACGGCGTGTGGTTGAAGAGCGTCCAGAACACGAGCAGCGCCACCAGCGTGATCACGAACGGCACC
This sequence comes from Solirubrobacteraceae bacterium, assembly GCA_049284255.1. Classification (GTDB taxonomy): domain Bacteria; phylum Actinomycetota; class Thermoleophilia; order Solirubrobacterales; family Solirubrobacteraceae; genus Palsa-465. The sequence goes on from JBAPXO010000367.1 coordinate 2,141, forward strand.
GGGATGCCCACCACCGACGCCCGGTTGATGTCGGTGAAGTGGGTGTCGGAGATCAGGAATGAGCCGCCGTTGCTGTAGAGCAGCGCGACGCCCCGGACGATCGACATCATCCCCAGGGTGGCCACGAACGCCGGGACGCGGAGCTGGCTGATGATCAGCCCGTTGGCCAGGCCGAAGATCAGGCCGGCGAACAGAGCGGCGGCGATCGCGAGCCCGAGCGCGGTCCCGGTGGAGGACAGCTTGGCGGCGACCACGGCGGCCAGCGCCTGGATGGATCCCACCGAGAGGTCGATCCCGCGCATCGCGATCGCCAGCGTCATCCCGAAGCCGCAGATCGCGAGCATCGACGAGTTGACCAGGATCGAGCGCAGGCTGTCGGACGAGAGAAAGCGCGGCTCGGCGATCGAGACGACGGCGAACACCACCACCAGGACGACGAGCAGCCCCGCGCTCTGGAGGGCCTCGAGCAGCCGGCGCACGGTCAGCCCCCGGGGACGGCGGATGGCCGCCGTTGCGCTGCTCATGCAGCCTCCTCCGGCTCGCTGCCGGCACGCACCGCTGTGGCCACGATCGTGTCCTCGTCGAGCTCGGAGGGGCCGAGCATCTTGATCGCGCGGCCCCGGCTCATCACCAGGCAGCGGTCGCAGACCTGAGCGAGCTCCTGGGCGTCGGAGGAGCTGACGAGAACCGCCGAGCCGTCGTCGGCGAGCTTGCGCAGCGCGGTATAAATCTCGGCCTTGGCGCCGATGTCGACGCCGCGGGTTGGTTCGTTGAGCAGCAGCACGCGGGCCTTGCTGGCGAGGGCTCGACCGAGCAGGACCTTCTGCTGGTTGCCGCCGCTCAGCGTCGGGATCAGCTGGTCCGGCGAGTTGGCGCGAATCCCCAGGAACTCTCTGACCTGCTCGTACTCCTTGACCTCGGCGCCGGGTTGCAGCCGCCAGCGGTGGCCGTCGCCGTTCGGGGCGGCCGTCAAAAACAGGTTCTCACGCACCGACAGGTCAGGGACCAGGCCGTCGGCCTTACGGTCCTCGGAGAGCAGGAACAGCCCGGCATCGAGCGCGGCGCGAGGGTCGGTATGGGTCAACGAGGTGCCGTCGATCTGGGCGCTCCCCGAGGTCGGCGTGAGCAACCCGAACAGCGCCCTCGTGAGCTCTGACCGTCCCGATCCCACGAGCCCGGCGATGCCCAGCACCTCGCCCGCCCGCAGCTCGAACCCGACGTCGTCAAAGGCACCGTCGAGCGACAGCCCGTCGACGCGCAGCAGGGCCTCGCTGTCTGAGCTGACCTCGTGAGGCTCGTGCTCGTGCTCGCGCAGCTCGCGACCGAGCATCTGGGTGATCACCTCGTTCTCCTCGACCGACCCCGCATCCTGGGTCTCGATCAGCTCGCCATCGCGCAGCACGGTGATCCGGTCAGCGAGCTTGAACACCTCGCCGAGCCGGTGCGAGACGAACACGACCGCGACGTCGCGGTCGCGAAGGCCGGCGACGATGTCGAGCAGGCGATCGGCCTCGGACTCATTGAGCGCGGCGGTGGGCTCGTCGAGGATCAGGACGGTGGGGTCGAGCGACAGCGCCTTGGCGATCTCCACCAGCTGCTGGTCGGCGACTGACAGCGTCGCTACCGAAGCCCGCGGATCGGAATTCTCCACGCCCAGCTCGCTGAGCAGCTCGGAGGTGCGGGCGCGCATCGCCGACCAGTCGATCAGCCCGAAGCGCCGGCGAGGCTCATGCCCCAGGAGGACGTTCTCGGCGACCGACAGCTTGGAGACGAGCGTGAACTCCTGGGCGACTACTCCGATCCCGGCGCGCTGAGCGGCCAGGGGGGTGCGGAAGGAGACGCCCTCTGAGCGCAGCTCGAGCGAGCCGTCGCTCGGTTGTTCGAGACCCGCGAGGATCTTGATCAGCGTGGACTTGCCGGCGCCGTTCTCGCCCACAAGCGCGTGGACCTCGCCGGCGCGCAGATCGAAGTCGACGCCGCTCAGGGCCTCGACGCCGCCGAAGCGCTTGACGATCCCGTGGGCGGCGAGGATCGGCTCGCTCTCAGCCACCCGAGCCTCCCTTGGACAGCGTCGCCTTGGTTACGAGCTTGATCGGAAAGTTGATCGTGCGCTTGGCCGGCTGACTGAAGTGCACGGACCGGTTGTGCATCAGCGCCACCGCGGCCAGGACAGCGGTCTTGCCCTCCCCGTACGGGTTCTGCGCGATCGTCGCGGCCATCTCGCCGTCCTTGATCAGCGTCAGCGCCGGAGCGTCGCCGTTGAAGCCGACGACGACGATTTGGTGGGCGCCGTTCTTGTGGAGCTCGGCCAGCGCCTGGACCGCGCCCTCGGCCTCGGAGTCGTTGGCGGCGAAGATCCCCGCAAGCTTGGGGTGAGCGATCAGCATGTCCTCAGCGACCGTGAACGACTGCTGGACGGTCTCGTTGCCGCTGAGGATGCTCACGACCTTGAACCCGGGCTGGCGCTTGATCGCCGCTTCGAAGCCGTTGTCGCGCAACTGCCCGGAGACATTGCCCGGCGCCAGGGTGATCACGCCGACCTGCTTGACCCCGGGCCGGCTTTTGAGGCGACTGACCATGTAGTGCGCGGCGAGCGCGCCGCCGCCGGTGTTGTTGGACTGGACGAAGCTGTCGTACTTGCCGACCGCTCCGACATCCCCGACGATCACCGGGATCTTGGCCGCGTGGGCGGTGTCCTCGGTGGCGGTCAGCGCCGCAGGCTCGACCGGCGAAACGATCAGCGCGCTGATCCCCTGGTCGATCAGGTCCTGGCTGGTGGTGACCTGGGCGAGCTCGGAGCTCTTCTGGTCGGCCTCGGCGAAGCCGATGTGAAGCCGCTTGGCCTCAGCCTGGATGCC
>JBAPXO010000368.1:0-1709 GCA_049284255.1 Solirubrobacteraceae bacterium
CCCTGACGTGCTGGAGCAGGCCGGCTTCCCGGTCTCGGGCCTGCTCGTGACCCATGGTGACTGGGATCACCTGCTCGGCCGCCTGGCCTTCCCCGAGGCGTCGCTGGGGTGCCCGGAAGCGACGGCGCAGCGACTGGCGGCGAACCCCGGCGCCGCTCAGCGCAAGCTGCGCGACTTCGACGACGAGCACTACGTCGACGGGCGCTCGCCGCTACCGCTGGGCTCAGTTCAGGCGCTTCCGGTCCCCGGAAAGCTGGAGCTCGGTCCCGACCGCGAGCTCGAGCTGCATGTGGCCGAGGGCCACACTCCCGACGGCGCCGCCTACTGGCTGTCCTGGTTGAGCGTTCTGGTGTGCGGCGACTACTTGTCTCCCGTCGAGATCCCGATGCTGTCTGAGGGCGGCTCGATCGACGCCTACCGCCAGACCCTGGCCCGGCTGCGGCCGATGGTTGCCGGGGCGTCCTGGGTCGTCCCCGGCCACGGCGCTCCGCTTAGGTCAGAGGGCGCGGTTGAGATCCTCGAAGAGGACGATGCCTATCTGCAGGCCTTGGCGCGTGACGGGTCGGCGGCGGTTCTGCCCGCGCGGGCCCGCGGGCGCGCCTCGCAGAAGCAGATCCACGAGGCCAATCTGGCTATGGCCTGACGACCGGGGGCGGGAGCAGCTGCTGCTGGGTATTGCTTTTGAAAGCTGGGTAATGTGCCATCACCGGGAAAACGGGGGCGGCGGACGTGGATCCGCCGGCTCCTGTGGACACGGCGGGCGGGACCGGGAATCCAGCGGCTCGGGACGGCGCCTGCGCACACACTCTGCTGGAAGCCTTCAGGAGGCACTATGAGAGTCACGAAGTTGGCGGCTGCCGCCGCCCTACTTGCCAGCGTGGTCATCGCTGGCACCACCACCCTGGCGGGCGCCGCCCAGTCCGGGGGAAAGATCCGGGTGTTCGTCACCAGCACCTCGGCGACGAAGGGGAAGATCCTCGTCACCGGGGCGATCGGCGACTACGGCACGACCCTGAGCGTCAACAAGAACGGCAAGCCCAACCCCAACGGGGACTATCAGAAGGTCACGCTCAAGAAGGGCGGGTTCTGGGTCAACGGCACGGCGCTGCAGAAAAAGCTCGACTCGATGCAGCCCAAGGCCAACCCCTCCAACTGCTCGCTGGCCTTCACCGGCACTGCTCCGACGTCGCTCTTCAAGGGCACCGGCGCCTATGCCGGCATCGGGGGCAAGATCAACATCACGGTGACGTTCGCCGGCATCGCGCCGCGCATCACCAGCGGGGCCAAGGCCGGGCAGTGCAACTTCGCCAACAACGTCAATCCAATCGCCCAGTACCAGTCGATCACTGGTACGGGCAACGTGCACTTCGGCTAATCCTCAGGGTGCTGCTCCCGGCGCTGGGCCAGGGTCCGGCGCCGGGACCCCCTTAGGGGCCGCGGCGATTACGCGCCGTCGCTGATCACAGCGAGAGTGTCACCGGTCGCCACCGAGGCACCCACGGCGATCGGCAGCTCGGCAACCTTGCCGGCCTTGTGAGCGGTGATCTCGTTCTCCATCTTCATGGCCTCGATGACAGCGATCAGCGCCCCCTCTTCGACGACCGCGCCCGCCTCCACGGCCACCTTCAGAACGGTGCCCTGGATCGGCGAGGAAAGCGTGTCGCCCCCGCCTGAGCTGCCGCCGGCGCGGTCGCTGCGGCGCGGCGGCT
>JBAPXO010000369.1:0-1611 GCA_049284255.1 Solirubrobacteraceae bacterium
CCTAATGCTTAATTTGAGCCGGTTGCAGGTACTTCGCGAAGTCGTCAATCGAGGCTCGTTCTCGGCCGCGGCTGAGGCCCTCGCCTACACCCAGTCGGCGATCTCCCAGTCGATTGCGCGCCTGGAGTCCGAGACCGGGACGACGCTCGTGATACGGGACCGGCGCGGGGTCCGTCCGACGGCCGCCGGGGCCACCCTCGTCGGCCACGCTGAGACGATCTTCGCCCAGGTCGAGGCCGCCGAAGCTGACCTCGCCGCCGTCCTGGGAGCGAGATCGGGACGCCTGCGGGTGGCGTCGTTCCCCTCGGCGGGGGCGACCCTGATGCCGCTCGCGGTCGCCCGGTTTCGCCAGGCCCATCCCGACGTCGCGCTCTCGCTCGCCGAAGGAGAGCCCGAGGAGATCCGGCCCCGGCTTCGGGCCGGCGAGTTCGACCTGGCGCTGCTCTTTCAGTTTCCCGGAACGCGCCCGCTGCGCGAGGAGCGTCCCGGTCCCGGCCTGCGGACCAACAAGCTGCTCGAGGATCCCCTTGACCTGGCGCTACCGGCCACGCACCCGCTGGCCTCCCGTGCCCCGCTTTCGCTCGCCGATCTGCGTGACGAGCAGTGGGTGCAGACCTCGGCCTCGAGCCCCTGCGCCCGCCATGTCGTTCGCTCCTGTCTGGCCGCCGGGTTCGAGCCCGATGTCGCCTTCGAGAGCGATGACTACGACACTGTTCAGGGACTGGTGGCGGCCGGCGTCGGGGTTGCCTTGATCCCGAGGCTGGCGCTCACGCGCGTGCACTCGGGGATCGTCGTGCGCTCGCTGGCACCGCGCAGCCCCGCGCGCACCGTTACCGTCGCCACGATGTCGGGGCCTGGGATCGCGCCCGCGGCGGAGTCGATGATCGCCCTGCTGACCGACGTCTCACGCCGCCACACCGGGGGCGCCGAGCCTCTGATGACTGAAGCGACGGGCGCCCCCGCCTAGAGCTTCGGTTTTGCCCACACCTCGGGCTCGCCCGGAGGGTGTGGGATGTAGTGCGTGATTAGAGCCGCGACCGTCCCAAGCCACCGATAGGGCGAGGAGGTGTGGTCAAAAGTCACGCTCTGGGCGAGGCCCGGGCGGCCCTAGACCCCCGGGCGGCCCTAGACCCCCGGGCGGCCCTAGACCCCCGCGGCGACCGCCTTCTGAAGCTCACCTGCCCGCCGTCCAACGATGAGCGGCCGCAGCGCCTTCTCCAGCGGCCGCGCCATCAGCCCGACCGGGCCGGGGTCGACGGCCAGGCTGTAGGTGGCTCGGGTGCGCCCGCCGGCGATCTCCTCGAGCTCCCACGACCCCTCCATGACGTCGATGTCCTCTGACTCGAGGCGGATCCAACTCAGCTTGCGGGGCGGGTCGTAGGACATGGCCACCCGGCAGTAGACCTTGGTCACGCGGGCGTCCGAGACGGTGTCACAGACCACAGGTCGCCCCTGGGGATCTCGCTCTACCACCTCGAGCGCGAACCCCTGCTGCCACTCCGGAGCGCGGGCCACGTCCTCGACGAGCGCCCACACCTGCTCGATCGCGGCATCGATCTCCGCCGACGAGGAGCCCCTCAGCAGCGTCATCGTACGGCCGCGCTGAGGCTG
>JBAPXO010000370.1:0-6547 GCA_049284255.1 Solirubrobacteraceae bacterium
TGTGTACCCGCGGGCGGCGTACTGGGAGGCGTCCTCGGTGAGTCCGATGAGGGTCAGCCGCCACTCAAGCTGATCGCCGTAGCGCCACTCGATAACCCGGAGTGCCGGGCTTTCGGAGTAGGCCCAGGGACAAGCCGGATCGCTGTAGAGGTTCGCGGTGATCATTCGGTTGACGCCTCAAGTATATGTGCCAGCTGACTTCCCCGGTCATCGCCGGTGTCCACGACCTGCCAAGCCGGCCGGACCGCGGCGTGCGCGAACCCGGAGCGCAGCAGGCCGGCCTCGGCATCCTCGGCGCCGTCGAAGTGCAGATACACCCGTCCGCGCACAAACGCCGCGAGCACCAGCCGGAAGCCGCGCACGGCCACGTTGACCTTGCTTCCGAGGTGCAGGTCGGAGATGTACCGGCCGCTCGAGAAGCCCGACAGGGTGCTCGCGAACCGCCGCCACAGTCCCTCGACGGCCTCCGAGGGAAGGTAGCCGAGCAGCCCCTCGGTGATGATCACCAGGCCCCGCTCAGGGTCGAGATCGGCGGCCAGCGCCGCCAAGCTGCCGCGGCCGGATTCGCGCAACGCGTCGAGATCCTCGACCCGGTGCTGATCTGAAAGGGTCCCGATCCGCTTCAGGGCTTCGCGCTTGCGCGCCGCCATCTCCGGGAGGTCGGCCTCCACGTAGGTGATCCGATCGCCGTAGCGGGTCACAAAGCGCCACCCGCGGGGCGAGAAGCCGGCCGCGACCTCGACCACCTGCGTTATCCCGTGCTCCTCGATCGCCCGCTCCAGCAAGGCGTCGATCGCGCGGTGGCGCGCCAGTAGATAGGTCTCGAGCGACGGCCCGCCGAGCGCCCCACTGGCCGACATGATCGGATGCAGGGCCTCGTAGAGCACCCACCCCTCACGCGTGGAGAGCATCGGATGCGATAGGCCGTTACGCGACCAAACCTGGCCGGTGTAGTGGGCCGTGGGGCTGATGGCGTCCGAGGAGCTCAAGCCGCCACCGCCTCGGTCAAGCGGTCCAGCAGCGCGACCTGCGCGGGGTTGAGCTTCTCCCGCGCCTCATCCAGTCCGAACCACTCCGCGCGGTCGACCTCGGGAAACTCCTGCATCTGACCGGACCGCGGGGGCCACTGCATCGCGAACGTGTTGGAGTGGGCCGCCGTCGCGTCGAGGTCGCCAGCGATCGCCCAGGCATGGACACGCTTGCCTGACTTCTGGCGAATTTCCCCAAGATCGCGCATTTCGCCGGCCGGAGGCGCCGAGCCCAGCTCCTCCTCGAACTCGCGCCGGGCGGCGGCCAGCGGCTCCTCGCCCTCGAGGTACTCGCCCTTGGGAATCGACCACGCCCCAAGATCGCGCCGCGCCCAGATCGGACCGCCGGGATGGACGAGCAGGACCTCGGTGGCGCTGCCCTCGCCGCGGTACAGCAAGATACCCGCGCTGCAGGCCGTTCGGCGCCCCGGGCTCAAATCGGACCTTCCGGTCCGATTGTCACACAAAAGTCACCGGAGATGGTGTTCAATCGGAGCGGCCGGGGAGTGCCGGGCGGGTGACAATTGTCATGCCCGATTCCGGACTCGCGCCACTTACGCGGATGCGCTTGCGCGCCTACGCTGCGGAGCGCAACCGAATGAGCGTTTTGACCGGAGGTAGACACGAATGAGAAAACTAGCCGCCTGGTGCTTCAAACACCGAGTCGCCACCATCGCGGCCTGGATTGTCGCCCTGATCGCGATCAACGCGATTCACGGCGCGGTCGGAAGCGCTTACACCGACAACTTCAACCTGCCCCACACTGAGAGCGCCGATGCCATCAGGTTGCTGGAGCGCGCCAATCCGAAGGCCTCAGGGGAGACCGATCAGCTGGTGATCGCCGTTGACCACGGCAAGGTGACCGACCCAGCCGTGCGCGCTCGCGCCGAGCAAGTGTTTGCCAAGGTCGCCCAGGTCCCGCACGTCTCTTCGATCGCCTCCCCCTACGCCGCCGGTGCCGAGAAGCAGATCGCCCCGGACGGGCAGGTCGCCTTTGCCGACGTCACGTTCGACAAATCCACCAACACCCATCAGATCACCGCCACGGCGGCCCAGCACTTCGACGACGTCATCACCTCCGCGTCGGGCGGCGGCGTGCAATTCCAGGCCGAGGGCAACATCGCGCAGGGCGGCAACCCGACCAACCAGTCCAGCGGTCTGCTGTTCGGGTTTATCGCCGCGGCCATCGTGCTCTTCATCGTGTTCGGCTCGTTCACCGCCATGGCTCTGCCGCTGATCAACGCCGGGTTGGCGCTGGGTTCGGGCATCGCGGTCATCGGCCTGCTCTCGCACCTGCTCGACATCGCCACCTTCTCCAACGAGCTCGCTCTCCTCATCGGACTCGGAGTCGGCGTCGACTACGCCCTGTTCATCGTCACCCGCTACCGCCAGGGCGTGGCGCGGGGGCTCAGCCGCGAGGACGCCACCGTCCAGTCGCTGGACACCTCCGGGCGAGCCGTACTCTTTGCCGGGCTCATCGTCGTCGTAGCGATGCTCGGCATGTTCGTGCTCGGCGTCACGTTCCTCTACGGCGTGGCGATCGCCGCCGCGGTCACCGTGGCCTTCACGGTGTTGTCCGCCCTGACCCTGCTACCCGCTCTGCTCGGCCTGCTCGGGAAGTGGGTGCCCCGACGGCGCGAGCGGCGGGCGCTCCGCGACGGCCAGCTGTCGACCACCGACGAGTCCTCAGGGTGGGCGCGGTGGACGGCCCAGCTCAGCAGGCGTCCGGCCCTGTTCGCCGGTCTGGCCGCTGGCCTCATGCTCCTGATAGCGGTTCCCTTCCTCTCGATGCGGCTGGGCTCCGCCGACGCGGGCACCGATCCCTCGAGTACGACCACCCACAAGGCCTATGAGCTCCTGGCCAAGGGCTTCGGCCCGGGCTACAACGGCCCCCTGGAGCTGGTGGCAAAGATTGACAGCCCCGCCCAGGCAGCGGCCTTCAACAAGACCGAGCGCGCTGTCGCGTCCACCCCGGGCGTGGTCGGAGCGACGCCAGTCCGCATCATCAAGGGGACCGACGGCGGCCCCACGGTGGCGATCGCCAGCGTCTATCCCAAGGGCTCACCCCAGGCCGCGTCGACGTCGGCGCTGCTTGACCAGGTGCGCAACGACGTGATCCCGGCCGCCACCAAGGGCACTGGCCTGAAGGTGCTGGTCGGCGGGACAACAGCGATATTCGAGGACTTCGCCCACGTCCTGTCGCACAAGCTGCCGCTGTTCATCGGGATCGTGGTCGTGCTCAGCTTCCTGCTCCTGATGGCAGTGTTCCGCAGCCTGGTGATTCCACTCACAGCGGCGGTGATGAACCTCCTGTCGGCCGGCGCTGCCTTCGGCGTGGTCACCGCGGTATTCCAGTTCGGCTGGGGAGGATCGCTGCTCGGCATCAACGAGACGGGACCGGTCGAGGCCTTCCTGCCGGTGATCATGTTCCCGATCCTGTTCGGGCTCTCGATGGACTACGAGGTCTTCCTGATCAGCCGCATCTACGAGGAATGGCACCGCCGGCGCGACAACCGGGAGGCCGTCACCCACGGGCTCGCGGCCACCGGCCGCACGATCACCGCCGCCGCGGCGATCATGGTCCTGGTCTTCGGCTCGTTCATCCTCGGCGGTCAATGGATCATCGAGATGTTCGGGATCGGCCTGGCCAGCGCCGTGCTGCTCGACGCCCTGATCGTCCGCTCGGTGCTCGTGCCGTCGTTGATGATCCTCTTCGGAGACATCAACTGGAAGATCCCCGGTTGGCTGGATCGCGTCCTCCCTCATTTCAACGTCGAGGGCCAGGCCAGCGATCCAGGGCCGAGCGTCGCCCCCGGGGCCGACGGCCGGGCCCCCGAGCCCGCGACCGGCTGATCGAGCCCGACGGAACGCCTTCCAGCTCGCGACCGGCTGAACCGCGCCTGCGCCGCCTCCCCGCATCCGGAGGCGGCGCCGGCCTCAGGGGGCCATCAACTCCGCTGCGGGACCTCCTGCACTGCCCAGCGATTGCCGTCGGGGTCTGAGAAGAACACGAACCGGCCCCAGGGAAACTCCTGGACCTCGCCGACATCGATTCCTCGATCGACCAGCTCGGCCCGCGCATCCTCGATCTTTGAGACCGTCATCTGCATCCCGGCGACGCTCCCGGGAGCGGCGTCGGTCACGCCCTTGCCGATCGCGATCGAGCATGCGGACCCGGCGGGGGTCAGCTGGACGAAGCGCACGTCGTCGCTGACGGTGTGATCGTGGTCGGCGTTGAAGCCGGCCTGTTCGTAGAAGGCCTTGGCCCGATCGACGTCCGAGACGGGAATCGCCACCAGCTCAAGCTTGAAGTCCATCGTCTGCTCCTCTCCGGCCGCTGGAGACAAAACCTCGGCGGCCCCGATTTCTTGACCCCAACCACGCTACGGGACATTGCGGTCCATTCCGGTCCGCAATGTGTGAGATATTCGCGTCGTGCTCGAGACCTCGACGCGGCTGTTGAACCTTCTCTCGCTGCTCCAGGCGAGACGGCATTGGCCGGGTGCAGAGCTCGCCGAACGCCTCGAGGTCGGACCGCGGACCGTGCGCCGGGACGTCGAACGCCTGCGGCGACTCGGCTACCCGGTGCAGGCCACGCCGGGGGTCGACGGCGGCTACCGACTGGCTGCCGGGGCCGCGCTGCCCCCGCTGCTGCTCGACGACGAGGAGGCGGTGGCGATCGCCGTCGGCCTGCGCACCGCCGTCAGCCAGGGGGTGGCCGGGATCGGCGAGACCTCGGTGCGCGCGCTGTCAAAGCTCCAGCCGCTGCTGCCCGAGCGGGTACGCCGCCGCGTCCGCGCGGTCGACGCCGCGACCTTCGCCTATCCGGCTTCGGGTCCCGCCGTGGACTCCGAGACGCTGCTCGTTCTGGCGACGGCGTGCCGGGACTCCGAGCGCGTGCGCTTCAACTACCGCAGCCACTCCGACGAGCGCTCGCGCCGGCTGGTCGAGCCCTGCGGCCTGGTGCATACCGGCCGACGCTGGTATCTGGTCGCCTGGGACGCGGACCGGGCGGATTGGCGGACCTTCCGAGTTGACCGCATCGACTCCCGGCCCTCGCCCGAGCGACGCTTCGTACCCCGTGAGCCGCCGGAGGCCGACCTCGCCGCCTACGTAGCGCGCCGTGTCTCGGCCGTCCGCGGCAGCTATCGCGCCCGGATCATCCTCCACGCCCCGCTGGACGCCGTGACCACGCGGGTCCCCCCCAACGTGGGCACGCTCGAGGCGATCGACGACCACCGCTGCCTGCTGCTGACAAGCGCGGAGTGGCTCGACGGGCTGGCCGTCTACATCGCCAACCTCGACTTCGACTTCGAGGTCTCAGAACCGCCCGAGCTCGTGGCCCGCCTCAAGGTGCTCAGCGCGCGGTTTGAGCGCGCCGCCGCGCTGTCTGAGTGACTCCGGTGCGAGAATCGCCGCCATGGCGATGAAGTCCAACCGCTCGGTCCCGGATGCCACGGTCATCCCCGTCCTCGTCTATCCCGACGTGCGCGCGGCGGTGGAGTGGCTGGGCGGTGCCTTCGGTTTCGTCGAGCGGGTGCGGATCGGCGAGGACCATCGCTCGCAGCTCGCCGTCGGAGAGGGGGCGGTGATCGTCGCCGACCTCCACGGCGAGCAAGTGCCGCCCCGCCCCGGCGAGATCACTCACCGCGTGATGGTCCGCGTGCCCGACGCCGAGGCCCACTGCGAGCACGCCCGCGAATACGGGGCAAACATCCTCGCCGAGCCGGCCGATCTCCCGTTCGGCGAGCGCCAGTACCAAGCCGAGGATCTCGCCGGCCATCACTGGACCTTCTCGCAGACGCTGGCCGACGTGGCTCCCGAGGAGTGGGGCGGAACGCCGGGGCCGGCCGCCGACTGAACCGCCCCAGAGTCTGAACGCGGGGCGTGGACAATCGCGCGGCGGCGCGCGACACTCTCTCCATGCTGCCGCCGGGACTATCCCGCCGCCGCGTGGCCGAGGTGCTCAACTCCGCCTACGCAGACGGGCTGCTCAGCGAGAACACCTTCGCTCACCGACTCGACGAGCTCTTCGCAAGCGGCCTCATCGACCGGGCGAAGCTGATCGGCGATCTGACCGTCCGCACCCAGCCACGCGCGCTCCCGACGGTTCTGACGCGCGCCGGGGATGCCGTCCGACGACTCGTAGACGCAGCGGCATTGCGCGAACAAACCGAGGCGCCCCAACTGCTGGCCCTCGACTGGTCAGGCGGCCACGAGGAGCTGCTCGTCGGGCGCCACCTGGCGTGCGATGTCGTCCTCGAGGATCCGACGGTCTCGCGCCGTCACGCCCGGCTGCGCTTCCGTGACGGCGGATGGGTCCTGCAGGACCTCGAGTCCACCAACGGGACCAGGGTCAACGACGTCCGCGTGATCCGCTGCCGGCTGCAGCCCGGCGACCACCTGCATCTCGGCGAACAGCAACTTCAGGTCGACTAGCTCCGGCTCGGCCCCGCCGGTCCCCCCGGTCCGCCCCGCCGGTCCGCCCCGCCGGTCCGCCCCGCCGGTCCGCCCCGCCG
>JBAPXO010000371.1:0-2362 GCA_049284255.1 Solirubrobacteraceae bacterium
CGCTTAACCCGCTTGGGCTCGCAGCGACCCCGCCGGCGAGCGATCCGCTCACCGGGGCCACGGCGTTCGTCGACCGGCGGGACGGGCTCGCCGCCATCCAGATGCGGCGCTGGCGCCACCGCCATCCTGCGCGGGCGGCCATGCTGGGCGTGATCGCGGCCCAGCCCGGCGTAGCCCGGTTCGGTAACTGGACAGGCCCCAACCCCGGCCTGCCGGTCTCCCAGTACTTAATCCGCGCTCAGGAGGAACAGCCGGGGTCGGTGCCCGAGCTCGCGACCTATTACGTCGTTGACTCCCAGCGCACCCACCCCCACTGCGGCCACTACGCGGATCCGCCATGGCGCGTGCGCGACTACCACCGCTGGATCGAGAGCCTGGCGAAGGGGATCGGTGATCACCCGGCGATCCTGTTCCTGGAGATGGACTCGCTGATCACCATCGGATGCCTTGACCACCACGGGCTCGAGGTCCGCCTCTCAGAGCTCCACAACGCCATCGACGTCCTCTCAGCCCTCCCCCACGTCGTCGTCTACCTGGACGCCGGCGCGGCCGACGCGCTGTCGGCCACGAGAGCCGCGACACTCCTGCGCGCGGCCGGAGTCGGCGAGATCCAGGGCTTCTTCCTCAATTCGACGCACTTCGACTGGACATCTCGGGAAATCAAGTACGGCGACACGATCTCGCTGCTGACCGGGGGCAAACACTTCGTCGTCAACACAGCCGAGAACGGCCGCGGGCCCCTGGTCCCCAAGGACCGGGTCAAGAACGGCAACGAGGTCCTCTGTGATCCTCGCGGGCGCGGCCTGGGGCCCAAGCCGACCTTCGACACCGGGTACGCGAACGTCGATGCCTTCGCCTGGATCGCCAACCCCGGCACCTCCGGTGGGACGTGTCGCCCCGGAGCACCCAAGGCCGGCGTGTTCTGGCCCGCGCTGGCGCTCGAGCTCGTCCGCAACGCGGTGTTCAAGGTGCGCTGAGTCAGCCGGTCGGGCGGGCGATGGTCCCCCAGCCGACGACCAGCTCGCCGTCCATCAGGCAGGCGAGCTGGCCGGGGGCGGACCCGTCGACGGGATCTTCGAGCGCCAGCGCGAGCCAGCCGTGACGCCCGGCGGCCAGCTCCCCGAGGACGCGTGCCCGCAGTGGTCGGGACCGGTAGCGGAGCTTGACGCGATCCACCCGGGACGCTGATCGATGCAGGCGCGCCCCGCGCACGGCGACGCGGTCGTGGCGCAGCTGGCCGTGGTGACCGACGGTCACGCGGCCGCTGCCGGCGTCCTTGTCAAGGACGAACCAGGGACCGCCGTGGTCGACGCCGATCCCGCGCCGCTGGCCGACGGTGAACCGGTGCTGGCCACGATGGGTACCGAGCACTGTGCCGGACGTGTCCACGATCTCCCCCGGCCGGTCCCCAAGGCCGCCGTGGCGCTCCAGGAAGCGGGCCCGATCGGTGCCGGCCAGGAAGCACAGATCCTGGGAGTCGGCCTTGGTGGCCACCGGGAGCCCGGCCCGCGTGGCGATCGCTCGCACCTGGGGCTTGTGGAGATCGCCCAGGGGGAAGCGCATCCGCGCCAGCGATTCGGGCGCCAGCGCGGCGAGCATGTAGGTCTGGTCCTTGGCGGGGTCGGCGGCCGCGCGCAGCAGCGGCCCGCGCTGGTGCTCCTCCTCGGCGGTGCGAGCGTAGTGTCCGGTGGCCAGGTGATCGCAGCCGAGCCGGTCGGCGAGCGCGAGCATCGCGTCCAGTCGCACGTGACCGTTGCATCCCACGCACGGGTTCGGCGTCTCTCCCGAGGCGTAGCCGGCGATGAACGGGTCGACGACCCCGGCGCGAAACTCATCGCGCAGGTCGATCGTGAAGTGGGCAAGCCCCATCGAGTGTGCGAGCGCCCGCGCCTGGGCAACGGCGCTCGACGAGCAGCAACTGCTCTCGGCGTCGTTCTCCAGATCCGACCAGAGCTCGAGCGTGACGGCGGCGGTCTGGACGCCCTTGCTGGAGCGCCCGGTCGCGCACAGGTGAGCGGCGACGGCGCTGTCGACCCCGCCGCTCATGGCGATCAACGTCGCTCCCGCGCTGCGGGCGAGCCGGGCCTCAGCGCGGACCGCCGCACCCAGCGCCCGCGCCAGAGCGTCTGAGGCGAGCTCCGCGGCATGAAGCTTGGCCGGGCTCAAGCCGCCGAGCTCCTGCGCGATCTGCGCGGGTCCGATCCGCGCGGCGTCCAGGACGAAGGCGCCGCGCGCAAGCGTGACAGCCGCGCTCCCGGCGGCCGACGCCGAGCCGCAGCCGCGTGCGTCGAAGCCCGCCGCGACGACGCGATCGCCATCGACGACGATCGAAAACGTGATCTGATCACAGCACGCGCCACCG
>JBAPXO010000372.1:0-2391 GCA_049284255.1 Solirubrobacteraceae bacterium
GGTTTAGCGCCCACGTCGTGGCCAATCAGCTGCCGACAGCAGGATTCCGCCAAGGCCCTTGACAGATTATTAGTGACTGCTAAGCTTCCGCCCATCCTATTAGTTAGCAGTCACTAATCATCTTGGAAGGAGGCGGACATGTCTGCCACACGTAGCCGGGGATGGACTCTTGCGATCGTCTCGATCGGGCTGTTCATGGTGGTGCTCGACAACCTCGTCGTGAGCGTCGCCCTGCCCAGCATCCACCGCGACCTCGGGGCATCGATCCAGGCGCTGGAATGGACCGTCAACGCCTATGTCCTCTCCTACGCGGTCCTGCTGCTCACCGGCGCGGCCCTCGGGGACCGCTTCGGCCGCAAGCGCATGTTCATGACCGGGATCGCGCTCTTCACCGTCTCCTCGGCAGCAGCCGCCCTGGCCCCCTCGATCGATCTGCTGATCGCCGCCCGCGCCATCCAGGGAGTCGGTGCCGCGATCTCGACGCCGCTGACGCTGACCCTGCTGGCCGACGCGTTCCCGCCGGACCGCCGCGGAATGGCGATCGGCGTCTGGTCGGGAGTGAGCGGAATCGCCGTCGCCCTCGGCCCGCTGGTCGGCGGCGCGGTCGTCCAGGCCGCCTCCTGGCAGTGGATCTTCTGGATCAACGTGCCCATCGGCCTCATTCTGGTTCCGTTGGCGGGGCTCAGGCTGTCGGAGAGCTACGGCTCCTCCAAGCGGCTTGACCTGGCCGGCCTCGGGCTTGGGTCGACCGGGCTGTTCGGAATCGTGTTCGGCCTTGTGCGCAGCCAGTCGCTGGGCTGGGGCAGCACTGAGGTCGTCATCTCGCTGGCCGCGGGCGTCGCCTTGGTGCTCGGCTTCATCGCCTATGAGCGCCGCACCGAGGCACCGATGCTCCCGATGGAGTTCTTCGCCAAGCGTGGCTTCGCGGTCACCAACGCAGTCTCGTTGGCCATGTACTTCGGAATGTTCGGCTCGATCTTCTTCCTGAGTCAGTACCTGCAGACCGTGCTTGGAAATTCGCCCCTGCAGGCCGGGGTCAAGCTGCTGGTGTGGACCGGCGCCACGATGATCGTCTCGCCGCTGGCCGGTTTCTTTTCAGAGCGCTACGGCAGCCGCTTTTTCATGGCCGTCGGGCTGGGGCTGCAGGCACTCGGGCTGGGGTGGCTGGCCGCCC
This sequence comes from Solirubrobacteraceae bacterium, assembly GCA_049284255.1. Lineage (GTDB taxonomy): Bacteria > Actinomycetota > Thermoleophilia > Solirubrobacterales > Solirubrobacteraceae > Palsa-465. Next base: position 1,175 of record JBAPXO010000372.1, read on the forward strand.
TGGCGGGCGTGCACCAGGACTACCTGAGCATGATCGGCCCGTTCATCCTCGCCGGGTCCGGGATGGCGCTGGTGTTCGCGCCGGCGGCCAACGCGGTGCTGTCCTCGGTGCGCACCGACCAGGCCGGCCAGGCGTCGGGGGCCACAAACGCGATCCGCGAACTCGGTGGAGTGCTGGGGATCTCGGTGCTGGCCACCGTCTTCACCAGCCATGGCGGCTACGGCTCGCCGCAGGAGTTCGTCAACGGACTGGTGCCCGCGATGTGGGTCGGCACCGCCGTCCTCGGCGTCGGAGCCCTGATCCCGCTCTTGCTGCCGTTCAGCACTCGGGCGACAGCGGTCGAGCAGGCGGCCGTAGAGGCGGCCGAGCGCGACAACGCCGTCCCCGGCGACCTGTCGCCGTTGCCGGCCTGACCGTCCCGTACGATCGCTATGACAGACGCGATGGCCACCACCTCGACAAGCACCGACAAGACCCCGCGTCAACGCGTCCCGGCCTCCGAGCGCCGGGACGCGCTGATCGAGGCGGCGATCCCGGAGTTCGCCCACGGCGGGCTCTACGGAACCCCGGTCGACAAGATCGCGCGGCGGGTCGGCGTCGCCCAGCCGTACGTGTTCAGCCTCTTCGGGAGCAAGCGCGAGCTTTTCCTCGCCGCCGTCGAGCGTGCCTTCGAACGCCTCAGCGAGGTCATGACGGACGCCGCGGAGGCCTACGACCCGGCGATCGCGCTTCCCGATGCCACCGTGCTGAAGGCGATGGGCCACCGCTACGTGGAGCTGCTCGGGCCCAACCGCGACTACCTGATGCTCCAGCACCAGGCCTACGCCGCCTGCGACGACGACGTGGTCAGGGAGCGTGTCAGGGGCTGTTATGCCCGCCTGGTGGCCCACGTCATGAGCCTTTCGGACGCCGAGTCCGAGGAAATCGACGACTTCTTCCGCTACGGCGCCTGGCTCAACATCGCCGCCGCCATGGGGGTCGAGGACCTTTCGGTCGGCTGCGAATGGATGCGCGAAGAGGCGCTCAGCGCGCCGGCGGACGAAGGGCCGAGCGCCGGCGACTAACGAGGCGGCGTGCGCTCAGGGTGGCGCGGCAGGCCGTCGTCCGGGAGCGAGTCCCACGGGGCGGCATAGGCGACGAACTGGTGCGCGCTCGGTCTGATTCCCGGATCGGCATCGAGGACGCCGAGCCGTACGCCCACGTGCTCAGGGTCACCG
>JBAPXO010000373.1:0-2812 GCA_049284255.1 Solirubrobacteraceae bacterium
CATCTCGACTGTCGCCGGCACCGGCACGTCCGGTTTCTCGGGCGACGGAGGGCCGGCCACGGCGGCCGAGCTCAACACGCCGATCAGCGTTACGCCGACCCCTGACGGCGGTTTTCTGATCGCCGACCAGGGCAACAATCGCGTGCGGCGCGTCGCCCCGAACGGGACGATGACCACGATCGCGGGCACGGGTGTAGCGGGCTTTTCGGGCGACGGCGGCGCCGCGACCCAGGCCGAACTCAACGCGCCATCCGATGCAGCTCCCCTTCCCGACGGGTCGATCCTGATCGCCGATTCCAACAACAACCGGGTGCGGCGCGTCGCGCCCGATGGCACGATAACCACCGTCGTAGGCACGGGTGCGGCGAGCTTCTCAGGGGACAACGGCCCGGCGGCGTCCGCGACGCTGTCCTTCCCGACCGACATCGATGTAGCTAGCGACGGCACCTACTACATCTCCGACAACGACAACAATCGGATCCGCGTCGTCTCGCCTGACGGCACGATCAGGACCTATGCCGGCGACGGTACGGCCGGCGGCGGCGGAGACGGCGGTCCAGCGACCAGTGCGCAGCTGTCCGGGCCCAGTTCGGTGAGTGTGATCGCCGGCGGCGGCCTTCTCATCGCGGAGGGCGATGGCAACCGGGTACGACGCGTTGCAAGCGACGGCACTATCTCCACGGTCGCCGGCGATGGGGTTGCCGGCTATAACGGCGACGGCATAGCGGCCACGTCCGCGGAGCTCAATGAGCCGGACCGCGTTGCCTCGGCAAGCGACGGCAGCTTTCTGATCGCGGACCGCCGTAACAATCGGATCCGGTTGGTCTCGCCCTTTGGGGTCATCTCCACCATCGCCGGGACGGGCACGGCCGGTGCGCTCGGTGACGGTGGCCCGGCGACGTCGGCACAGCTCAGCCAGCCGCTCGGCGTCGCGATCAACGCCCAAGGGGACTACTTGATCGCCGACACATTCAACGAGACCATCCGTGCGGTGGACGCCGCCGGCTCCCCGACCCCTGCGGTTGGTCGACCGGCGGTGACGTCCGTGGGCTCCCCGGTGGTGCATTCGAGCACGGCGGCTACGTTCTCGGGTTCGGTGAACCCGGAAGGGGCTTCAACGAGCGTGCACTTCGAGTTCGGGTTGGATGCGCGCTATCGCGTGTCGGGCGGGTCAGGTGTGGTGTACGACCAGTCGACGGATGCTGTTGGAGTCGGCTCGGATTTCGCTGCCCATCCGGTGTCGCTGTCAGCAACAGGATTGATCCCGAACGCGCTTTATCACGTGCGCTTGGTCGCGACGAGCGCGGCTGGTACGACGCTCGGGCCAGATCAGACCTTTAAGACCAGCAAGGACAAGCCTCCGCCGCCACCGGTGATCGGCCGGCAGGTGAACGTGGTGCCGATCCGCGGGAAGGTGTTTATCAAGCCTCCGTCCGGCAAGTCGCTCACGACCGCGCACATCAGCAGCGCCTTGGCAAAGGGCACCGGGTTCGTGCCGCTGACGGAGGCACGCCGGGTTCCGGTGGGCTCCCAAATCGACGCGAGGCAGGGGACATTGATGCTCGTCGCAGCGACGTCGAACCGCCGCGGGAAGACACAGAACGTAAGACTGGCCGGCGGCGTTTTCAGCAACACCCAGGCGCGCGCTCCGCAGCAGAAGGGCTTGACTACGTTGACGCTGCTCGAAGGTGCTTTCGCTGGGGCGCCGTCGTATGCAAGTTGCCGGGGGCACGCGACGGCCGCCGCCGCGACACTCCCGCCGTTTGCTCACGACGCGGTGAGCAAACGCGTGTTGCAAACGCTGAGGGCGAGTGACAAGGGCGGGCGGTTCCGGACGCGTGGCCGCTACAGCGCGGCTACGGTTCGCGGCACGCAGTGGGACACGACCGACCGCTGCGACGGCACCCTCACGACCGTCCACCGTGGCAGCGTCAGCGTGTTCGACCTTCGGCGGCGCAAGACGATCATCCTCCACGCCGGCCACCGGTATCTGGCCAAGGCGAGATCGGCGCGGAAGGCCAAGGGCGGGTAGGGCCGGCGCGAGGACGTTCGATCACCGGGCGACCGGACCGGGGTCTGATCGGCAAACTTCCCTGGCAGCCATGCCGAGTGAAGATCCCTCCGCCATCAACGACCTGATTCCGTTTGCGGCCGTTGCCGGGATCGAGCTACTCACCATCGACCCTGAGCTTGTCCGCGGCCGGATCCGGTGGACCCCTGAGCGCTGTACCGCCGGCGGCGTAATGCATGGGGGCTTGATCATGTCCCTCGCCGACCACTGTGGGGGCGTCTGCGCGTTCTTGAACCTGCCAGAGGGCGCCGAAGGCACCGCGACCGTCGAGTCCAAGACCAACTTTCTGCGGGGCGTCAGGGATGGCGCGATCACAGCCACCACCCGTCCGCTGCACCGGGGGCGCACGCTCATGGTGCTCGAGACCGCGATCGAGCGCGAGGACGGAAAGCTCGCCGCCAAAGTGACCCAGACGCAGGTGTTTCACCACCCGCGCTGAGCTCTCCGGAGATCCTCACTGCCAGCCGGCGTCAGCCCTGCGACTCGACCCGTTCGATCTTCGCCAACCAAGCCGGTGCCCCCTGGGGGGCGAAGCTCGCCTGAATCCGATCTGGGCTGATGGAGGCAACCGCCCACCCGCTGCTGGGCTGGAACGCGTCCCTTAGTTCCTGTTTGCCGATGGGATGCGGGCCGGCGATCTCCGGTTCGATGTCACTGAAGCAGAGCACGTACAGGTTCCCGCCACGACTCGTCACGGATGCCAGGCTCGCCACGTAGTCGCGCCGCTCATCGCTCTCGAAC
>JBAPXO010000374.1:0-2348 GCA_049284255.1 Solirubrobacteraceae bacterium
CCCTAGACCTGCAGCTGCTGTGAGGCCTGCTTGACGCCGTCCAGACGCGCCGAGATCTTCTCCATGGCGATGTCCCGGGCGAAGTCGGGCGAGCCGTGCTGGGGCTTGACGTCGCGGCTGAATGGCGAGAAGCCGCAGTCGTCGGTTGCGCCCAGACGCTCCACCGGGATGTGCTGGGCCGCGGTCAGGAGCTCGTCGCGGACATGCTCGGGGGTCTCGACCTCCGGCGTAAGCGGGTTGATGACGCCCATGAAGCACACCTGGGCGACCCCGTCCGCGTCTTCCCGGCTGTGCTTGCCGCACAGCTTGTAGACCTTCTCACGGTCGTCCTCGGAAGCGCACTGGATCAGGAAGTAGCCCGCGTTCATGTCGAACATGTGCTCGAGCAGGAGCTCGTAGGGGACCTCCTTGGAGTGCACGGAGTCACAGTCGCCGCCCGGGCAGGTGTGGATCCCGATGTTCTTTCGCTCCTCGGCGCTGAATCGCGCGAACAGGCGGTTGTTGAGGTCGATGAACTCCTGGAGCATGTTCTTGCCAGTCCAGGGGTTGCGCGAATCGTTCTTGTTGGCCAGGCGGCCCTCGGTGAAGTCGACCGAGACGCGGACCGCGCCGGCGTCAAAGCACTGGCGGATGTCCTTTTCGGCCTCGTTGATGCAGTCCTCGAGGAACTGATCACGCGGATAGCCGTCGATCTCCTCCTCCAGGGGATAGAGCAGCATCATCATCGAGGGGGAGATGACGGCCTGCTTGACGGGATGGCTGGCGATTGCCTTGTTCTTGGAGACGAACTCCGAGGCGTAGGTCTTGTAGCGAAACGGGCCCTTGGTGATCCGCGGGAGCTGGCGGTTATGGCCATCGTCGAAGATCGCGAAGAACTGCCCGTCTCCCGCCAGCCCGTCGGCGAGGCCGGTGCCCGCGAGGGTGTCGGTGAGGTTGTAGGTGGCAAAGCTCGATTCGCGCTGCTCTCCGTCGGTGACGACGCGCTCGCCCGTCTCCTCCAGGCGCTTGATCGAGTCCTCGGCCGCCTCGTCCTGGACGGCCTGAAGATCGGCAAACTCGATCTTCCCCTCGTCGTAGTCCGCGTAGGCCTCCTGCAGCTTCATGGGGCGCGGAAGTGACCCGACTAGCTCGGTGGGAATTGGCACGCTGTAGTCCTCTCCTGGATTTTGTCTCGACCGTCGTCGCTCGTGCAAGCGGGTCGAAAGCCCCGCGTGTAAGCACCGATCAGACCGACCGATCTCCCTCTAAAGCCAACATACTTGGGCCTCTCGGCCCCGTCAAGGCGACCACGCATCGGTCACAGAACCGCCCCGTCGCGGCCTTTCGCGTAACCTGCCCGCGGCGATGACAGCCGCCGCTCGCCAGTATCTCTTCACCTCGGAATCGGTCACCGAGGGGCATCCCGACAAGATCGCCGACCAGATATCCGACGGCGTGCTCGACGCCGTCCTGGCCCAGGATCCTTACGGTCGCGTGGCCTGCGAAACGCTCGTGAATACCGGGCTGGTCGTGGTCTCAGGGGAAATAACGACCACCGCCAGCTTTGATGTCCAGGAGGTCGCCCGGACGACGATTGCCCGGATCGGCTACGTCGACGCCGCGCTGGGCTTCAGCGCCGACTCGTGCGCGGTCCTCAACGCGATCGACAGGCAGTCGCCGGACATCGCCCAGGGCGTCGACAGCGCCTACGAGGCCCGCCAGGGCGCCTCCGAGGACGACGAGTTCGACCGTGCGGGCGCTGGCGACCAGGGGATGATGTTCGGCTACGCCACGACCGAGACGCCGGAGCTGATGCCGCTGCCGATCGCCCTCGCCCACCGTCTGGCGCGCCGCCTCGCGGCCGTCCGCAAGGACCTGACGCTTCCCTATCTGCGTCCCGATGGCAAGACCCAGGTCAGCGTCCGCTACGTCGACGGCAAGCCGGTCGGCGTCGAGAAGCTCCTGATCTCTTCGCAGCACGCCGAGGGCGCCGAGGACCGGATCAAGGACGACCTCTGGGAGCACGTCGTGCTCCCTACGCTGCCTGCCGGGCTCTACGACGAGGCCGGGCTGCGTGCCGCCTTCCTGGTCAATCCCACCGGTCGCTTCGTGATCGGCGGGCCGGTCGGCGACGCCGGCCTCACCGGGCGCAAGATCATCGTCGACACCTACGGCGGTATGGCGCGCCACGGCGGCGGTGCGTTCTCGGGCAAGGACCCCTCGAAGGTCGATCGCTCGGCCGCCTATGCCGCCCGCCACGTCGCCAAGAACGTCGTCGCCGCCGGTCTTGCCGAGCGCGTCGAGGTTCAGGTCGCCTACGCGATCGGCGTCGCCCGTCCGGTTTCGGTGATGGTTGAGACCTTTGGTAC
>JBAPXO010000375.1:0-2185 GCA_049284255.1 Solirubrobacteraceae bacterium
GAGGACATCATCGAGCCGATCGATCGTCTGACCCAGGCCATCGAGCGGGTCCAGCCGATCGACACCGGCGCCCAGGAGTTCGCCACCCCGGAGGACTAGCGAGCTCCGATCGGCTGAAGTGATGCCACCCATCCGGCTGGGCGCCGAGGACCGCGCCATCCTCGAGCTCGAGAGTCCCACGGTCGCCGGCCACACGTGCAAGATCCTGCGGCTGGGTCCACAAGCCCCGGGGGTGGCGGAGCTGCGGGGGCGGATCGCCGAGCGCATCCACCTCGCCCCGGCTCTCACCCGGCGTCTGGGCACCGACGCGTCGGGGGCCCCGGCATGGGTGCCCGACCCAGACTTCACCATCGCCGACCACGTCGTCGAGCACCGCCACGACGGCCCGGTCGACCCCGACGGTCTTCGTACCTGCGTGGCCAGGCTCTTCGAGAACCGCCTGGACCGCGCTCGTCCGCTGTGGCGGATGGATGTGGTCGAGCTCGCCGACGGCGAGCGCGCCCTGGTATGGCGCTTGCACCACGCGCTCGCCGACGGCACCGCCTCGATTCGCTACGCCCGCGCCCTGCTCTGGGACGAAGCCCCCGAGGAACGGATGACCGCGCGGCAGGCCGCCGCCCGGCATGCCGTCGACGAGGCCCGCCGGCGCGGCCATCTCGCCGGCTATCTGCGCCGCGAGTTCAAGCGCTCACGTGCGCGCTCACCGTTCGACGGGCAGATCTGCGCGCAGCGGAGCGTCGGCTTTGCCGCCGCACCGCTCGGAGCGCTGCGTCAGGCGGCCAAGGTGATCGACGGGGCGACGCTCAACGACGCCGTGCTCAGCATCGTCACTGGGGCGCTGGGCCACTGGGTGCGGGTCCACCACGGCGACCTGGGGACGATCCGCGTCAAGGTTCCGGTGAGCCTGCACCGTGAGGAGGACGCAGCGGCCAACCGCGATTCGATGTTCTCCCTCGGCCTGCCCCTCGGCGAACCCGATCCGGTGGCCCGCCTGCGCATCGTTCACGCCCGCACCCGGGCGCGCAAGGAGGCCCGCGATGCCGAGCGCCGTGAGGTGCTCCTGCATCGGGCATCTGAGGTCTCGCCACGGCTGCAGCGCTTTGCCACCCAGCTGGAGCGCAGCCCCCGTCGCTTCGCGCTCAACGTCTCCAACGTTCCCGGGCCGCCGCGGCCCGTGAAGATCCTCGCCAGCCCAGTACGCCGGCTGCACTCGCTCGCCGAGATCTCAGAGCATCACGCCCTGCGGGTGTCGGTGATCTCTCTCGCCGACCTCCTGTGCTTCGGCTTCTGTGCCGACGCCGACCTCGTGCCCGACGTCCAGAGCATGGCGGCCCGGGTCGAACCCGAAGCCCGCGCGCTGCTCGGCGCGCTCACGCAGGTCTAGCGCGAGCGCGCCGAGTCAACCTCGGCTTTAGACGCCGACCGTCGCCCCGACGGCCTGCTCGATCCTCTCGCCGATCTCCTTATCGATGTTCTTCCAGTACTCGAACGCCCGGGCGAGAACCTTGTCCGAGACGCCGTCGCTCAGGTGGCCGGCGACGTTGGACACGAGGCGATCGCGAGCCTCGTCGTCGAGGACCTCGCGTACCTGTGTGCCGGGTTGACCCCAGTCGTCGTCCTCGGGGTGCTGGACGTAGCCCGCGCGGACCATCTCGCCGTCGGCCGCAAACAGGCCGGCCTGGTCGGTGCTCGAGGGGTCGGCAACGGGGCCGCCGTAGGAGTTCGGCGCGTACACGGGATCGGTGACGTTGACCGTCCGGCCGACGCCGTCCTTGCTGTAGCTGTGGACGGGAACGTGCGGGGTGTTAACCGGAATCTGCTTGTAGTTGACCCCAAGCCGGGCGCGGTGGGCATCTGAGTAGGAGAACCCGCGCGCGAGCAGCATCCGATCGGGGCTGAGCCCGATGCCCGGCACGAGGTTGTTGGGCTCAAACGCCGCCTGCTCCATCTCGGTGTGGAAGTCGGTCAGGTTCCGGTTGAGCGTCATCGTTCCGACCTTGATCAGTGGGTAGTCCGCGTGCGGCCACACCTTGGTGAGGTCGAATGGGTTGAACCGGTAGCCCTTGGCATCCTCGAATGGCATCACCTGGACCTTGAGCGTCCAGCTCGGATGATCCCCGTCGCGGATCGACTCAAACAGATCCTGGCGGTGGTAGTCCGGGCTCTCGCCGGCCAGCTTGTCGGC
>JBAPXO010000376.1:0-2582 GCA_049284255.1 Solirubrobacteraceae bacterium
CGTGGACGCTGCTGTCGATCCTGTGGGCGCCGCTCGCGGGCGGCGCCTACGCCGCCGGGCAGATCGCGGTCCTCTATGTGGGGATGCTCGTCGCCTGCTCGATGCTGCTCGACGGAGGCGGGCTTCGCTGGGTCGAGCCCGCCGTCGCGAGTGGAGCGCTGATCGTGATCGGATACGGGCTCTCGGAGCGCTTGCTCCCGGGCGTGCTGCACTTCGCCCGCTCGGTGAGCGCGGAGGGGAGGCTCGAACAGCCGCTGACCTACTGGAACGCCATGGGCGAGCTCGCGGCGCTGGGGTTCGTGATGACGGCGCGCCTGGCGGGAGACGCTACGCGGCCGGCCTGGTTGCGGTGCGCCGCCGCGGCCGCAGCGGCTCCCCTCGGCCTCGGCCTGTACATCAGCTTCTCACGTGGAGCGCTCTTTGCCTGCGCCGCCGGCCTGCTCACCCTGATCGTCGCCGTTCCGTGGCGTGGGCAGCTCTCCGCCGTCCTGCGGGCCGTCGCCGCAGGAGCGCTGGCTGCCCTCTCGGGCGCGTTCTTCAAGGGCATCACGTCGCTGGGAGGGACGCTGTCGATGCGTGAGCGCCAGGGGGCGATCACGCTCGTCGCGCTGGTGGTGGTGATGGGCCTGGCCGGCGGTGTCCAGTACGTGCTCGGCCGCCGTGAGCGCGACATCGCGCTGCGGCTGCCCCGCGGGGCTCCGTGGATCGCCACCGGCCTGGTCGCTGCCGGTCTCGCACTGGCGATCGTGATCGGGGCCCATGAGACCAGCGGCACCTCGCAGCCGCTCTCAGGCGGAGCGACCCGGCTGGTCACCCTGCAGAGCAACCGCTATGACTACTGGCACGTCGCCCTGAAGGCATTTGCCGGCGAGCCGGTCCGGGGCGTCGGGGCGGGCGGCTGGAGCGTCGACTGGCTGCGCTACCGGCACATCGGGGAGGGCGCCCAGGACGCGCACTCGCTCGAGCTGCAGACGCTCGCCGAGCTCGGCCTCGTCGGGCTCGCGCTGCTGGCGATGTTCCTGGCCGGGGTCCTGTGGTCGGGGCTGCGGGCGGTTGCCGGCAACGCCGTGGCGGCGGCGGGGCCGCTTGCCGGGCTCGTCGCCTACCTGGCTCATTCCCCGTTGGACTGGGACTGGCAGATGCCGGCGGTCACGTTGCCGGCGATCGCCCTGATGGGAGCGCTCGTGGCCCTCGCCGGTCGGCCCGCGGCTAGAGCTCCTCGGCGATCCGCGGCGCCTCACGCCGGAACACCCACACCGAGGCCACGCCGACCAGCAACATGATCGCCACCGCGACCATGAGATGACGCGGTCCCCCGCCCGCGTCGGTCCACGGATAGGGGGCGGTGGGATCGATGATCCACACCCGCCCGAGCTCGAGGATCGGGGTGAACGGGTTGATCGCGATCAGCTGCCCCAGGAGGTGAGACCTCGCGACCGCGATCTCCAGCGGGTAGATGATCGGGGTGGCGTAGAAGAGCGCCGTGGTGAATACCGACCAGATGATCCCGAGGTCGCGAAAGCGCGGGAACAGCGAGGACACGATCATCGAGATCGCGAGCGTGAGCGCGAACAGCGGCGCCACCACCACCGGGAGCAGCAGCCACGTCCACCGCGGGCTGATGCCGAAGGCGAGAATGAAGATGAAGACGACGATCAGGTTCAGCAGGAGGTTGAAGAGCGCCGTCATCACCACCGCCATCGGAATCGCCAGACGCGGGAACTGCGTCTTGCGGACGATGCCCTCCTGGGTGACGATCGAGGGCACGGCGAGCGTCGACGCCTCGGTGAAGAAGCCGAACAGGACCATGTTGAAGAGCAGGAAAACCGGATAGTGGGGGACCTGCGAGCCCAGCCGGATGACGTGCGTGAACACCTCGACGAGCACCGCGAACAGCAGCAGCGGACGGGCCACCGACCACAGATAGCCGAGCGCGGTGCCGAAGTAGGTGCGCTTGAACTCGGTGGTGGCCAGCAGCAGGGTGAGCTCCCAGAAACGGGCCAGGCCGCCGCTCATCGCCGACGGGCCGCTGACATCGCGCAGCACGGGTGTGGCGGGCCCGGCACTCATCGCGCTGGCGCCTCCGCTCGAGGCGCTGGTGCCTCGGTCTCCAGCGCGGCGCGAACATCGGCGCGCACCATGACCATTCCCGGCATGGGATCTCGGCCCTTGACCAGGAACTCGATCACGCGCAGGTCGCGCAGGGCGCTGTCGCCCTTCTCACGGCTGCGCGACATCGAGCACAGGACGGAGTAGCGGCCGGGCACGAGCGCGCGGTCGATCTCCGCCGACACCCGCAGACGATCCCCGGCGCGCATCGGCGTGGGGGAGCCGTCGTCGCGCTCGAGGCTGTCTCCGAACCCGAGCACCGACACGTCGTCGACGTTGAGGAGCTCGAGCGCGATCCCCGGCGCCGGGAGGTGGGCGTGGGCCTCGACAAGCAGGTTGACGCGGAAACCCTCTCCCTGCTCGAGATCGTCGCGGCGTGTGCCCCCGAGGTCCTCGAGCCAGCCGTCGACGACCGCGACGTCGGGTCCTGAGCCGTCGGCCTCACCGGGATCCCGGGCGTCGGCGAAGTTGAG
>JBAPXO010000377.1:0-4355 GCA_049284255.1 Solirubrobacteraceae bacterium
GAAGTTGGCCAGGTAGTTCTTGATCACGCCTGCCGGATATCGCTGGCCGGCTCGCAGCCAGAATTCGTAGTCCATGACGAAATGCTCCTCCTCGTTGAGGTAGCCGATCTCGTCGTGAAGACACCGGCGCCAGAACGTGGAGGGCTGTGAGATGAAATTTTCTGCCAAGAGCTTCCTGAAGCTGTAACGACGGAGCATCATGTTCTTGTACCAGGTGATCGGTCGACGGATCTCCTGGTCGTGCTCATCGATGATCCGGCACTTCCCATACGCCCACATCGTCTGCGGGTGTGACTCGAAGTAGGCAGCCACCTTCGCGAGCGCACCCGCCACATAGGTGTCATCGGAATTCAGGAAAGCCACGACGTCGCCGTTGGCGATCCGAAGTCCCTTATTGATGGCATCGGACTGACCACCGTCGGGCTCGGAGGTCCAAACTAGATCGCTTGAGTAACGTTTGAGGATGTCCACGGTCCCGTCGGTCGATCCACCATCCATCACGATGTACTCAAGATCGGGATAGTTCTGGGAGAGGACGCTGTCGATCGTCCGCTCGATAAACGGCGCCTGGTTGTAGGACGGGGTAATGATCGAGAGCTTCATCAACGAAGCCGCCGCCCGAGCATGTTTTGCCTCAAAGCGCGCTATCGCTTGGCGGCCAGAGCAGAGGCCTGGACCACCTGGCCCTCGATCCACTCGTACGTGCGGCGCAGCCCGTCTTCTAGCTTCTGCGTCGGCGTCCAACCTAGCTTCTCGCGGATCACTCGGTTGTCTGAGCTGCGCCCGCGAACCCCAAGCGGACCCTCGATGTGCCTGATTCCGAGATCCTTGCCGGCGATCTCGGTGATCATGGTCGCGAGCTGGCGGATGCTGACCAGTTCATCCGATCCGACGTTAACCGGACCCAGAAAGTCACTCTCCATGAGTCGGCGTACGCCTTCGAGACATTCGTCGATGTAAAGGAAGGTCCTGGTCTGCTTACCGTCGCCCCAGATCTCGATCTCGCCTCCGTCGCTCGCTTCGGCCACCTTGCGGCATAGGGCCGCGGGAGCCTTTTCCTTGCCCCCGCGCCACGTCCCCTCCGGGCCAAAGATGTTGTGGAATCGTGCCACCCGGACGTCCAAGCCGTAATTACGGTTGTAGGCCATGTACATGCGTTCGCTGAAGAGCTTCTCCCACCCATACTCGCTGTCTGGCGCCGCTGGATAAGCCGAGTCTTCGGCGCAGTTCGGGTTTGCCGGGTCGAGTTGGTTGTGCTCCGGATAGATGCAGGCCGAAGACGAATAGAAGACCTTGGAGACCTTGCTTGCGACTGCTCGGCGAGCGACGTTCAGGTTGATGGCGGCCGAATTGTGCATAACGTCGGCATCGTGCTCGCCTGTGAAGATGTACCCGGCGCCGCCCATGTCGGCAGCCAACTGATAAAGCTCGGCGAACGGCTGATCAAGCGCCCCCTCCACCACCTCCGGGTCGGTGAGGTCGCCAATTACGAACTCGTCGGCTTCTGATTCGCCGAAGAAGGGCAAGTGCAGATCCACGGCCCTCACCCAGAAGCCTTCTCGTTTCAGCCTCCTAACGAGATGGGAGCCGATAAAGCCTCCGGCCCCACATACAAGCGCTGTCTTCAAAACTACCCTCCTTGTACTCGATCGCGGCTGGCACCGTGATCGATGCCGGGTCTCGCTCGGCGTCGTGATTCTAGTTGCTCTGGGCGAGGGTGCTTGCTGCTAAGCACGCCGTATCACGCGCTACGCATCTAGATCGAGACGCTCATCCGAGCTCGCCGGGAACGCGCACCGAGCAGTCGGTGCGATCCAGCGTCAGGTTGGGGTTGTAGAAGGGGTCGCCCACGGTCCGGAACTCCCCGTAGCTCTCCTGCGACCGGATGAAGTCGCCCGGGTCGATGTGGGCCCCGCGGGAGCGCGACTCGTCGTGTACCAACATCGCGTGAGGCACGCACAGGCTTCTGTAGCCGGCCGCGGTCAACCGGAGGCAGAGATCGACATCGTTGCCGGCGACGACGAAGCGCTCGTCGAAACCGCCGACACTCTCGAATTTCGACCGCTCCACCATCATGCAGGCGGCGGTGACCGCCAGCCAGTTGCGGGTGCCGTCGTGCGGGCGACCAAATGGAGTCTCGGCATCGGCGCCAAGGCCGGCAAAGGGATGGCCGGCATAGCCGTGCAGACCGAGTGCCGCTCCGGCGTGCTAGACGGTGCCGTCGGGGTAGACCAGCAATGGGGCAACGGCGCCGACCTCGGGGCGTCGAGCCTCCTCGAGCAGCGTTTCGATCCAGTCGGCGTCCACGATCTCCGTGTCGTTGTTGAGGAACACCAACACGTCGGCGGCCGACCGGCGGGCCGCGAGGTTGTTGAGCGCGGCGAAGTTGAACGGCCGGTCGTCGCGGATCACGGTCACATCCGGACGCCGCTCGACGCGAGCGAGGAGATCCAGCGTCTCTTGCTCGGTGGATCCGTTATCGACCAGCGTCACCGACAAGCGGTCGTACGCCGTTCGGTCCAGTAGCGAGTTCAAGCACCGTGACAGCAGTTCGGGCCGATCCCGCAGGCAGATGACGATCTCCACGGCCGCCTCTCCGGGATGAGCCCTCCTCACCCGCCGCACCCTCCGGTCGCTCTCGACTCGTGCGCCGGGCTCGCGCCGGCGCAGCACACGGCCCGTCGCCTCCGTCGACAGTGGGGTCTGCTCGCCGCCGTCGGCGAGGTGGGACAAGAGCATCGGGACGTGGGCGGCACTGGGCTGGCCGACCCCATCCATGGCGAGGCCAAGGGCCAGCTCGTGCATCCAGGCCGGCTCGCCTGACAGATCGCCCGCCAAGCGGGCCGCCGCCTCCCGCGAGACCACCAGCATCTGCCCCGTGTCGTCATGGGCAAGCCAGCGGTCCGGCGAAGGGCCGGGACGGAAGTGGGGAGAATGGCGACGCTGCTCAGGGTCGATCCGATCCTCGTCGGTGGTGATCACCGCCGCGTCCGGGACGAGTGAGACCGCCTGGCCGAGGCGACGCGCGGCGAGCGGCCCGGGGACGCAGCCGCGCCCGACCAACAGGACGTGTGACGCCGTCGTGGAATTCAGGGCCGAGATCAGGGAGCCGCCGAGCACCGTGCCGGAGCTCCGATCGCCGGCAAGCACGGCCTGCACCTCGGCAGCCCGGTCGCCTTCCCCCTCTTCTATCCAGACCGCCAGCGGCGCGGGTTCCAAACTGTCGGTGGCGATCCGCGGGGGCAGGGCGAACGTGTTCACACGTGGAACCGCCGCCAGCGCGGGCTCGACCGCCGCCAGGTACGCGCTCCACCGCTCGGCACGGCCCTCAGGTGCGGAAGGACGAGGTCTGAGAGCGACCCGGAGCCGGCGGGCTACCCGCACCCTAGAGTTCCTCGGCGATCCGCGGCGCCTCGCGGCAGAAGACCCAGAACCCGATCACGAACACTGCCACGGCGATCCCGGCGGGAGCCAGCAGCCAGACCGAGCCTCCCATGAGGGCCGCCGGGCTCGACCCGCCTCCCGGACCTCCGATCATCCAGTGACGGGCCTGCTGGAGCATCGTGGCCAGCGGATTGAACAGGTACAGACGCGTCACCATCTGGCCGTGGGGCAGGATGCTTTCGATGAGGATGAACACAGGGCTCGCGAAGTACATCGCCTGGCTGACGACACCCCAGATCGGTGAGATGTCGCGGTAGCGGACATACAGCGAGGAAAGAAGCATCGCCAAACCGGTGGTGAAGACGAACAGCGCCGTCACCACGAGTATCAATCCGAACCAGGACCACCGCGGACGAACTCCGTAGGCGAGCATGAAGCAGACGACCACACCGAGGTTGAAGACGAGGTTGATCGACTGCGTGACCACCGTTGAAACCGGGATCACCAGCCGAGGAAAATGCATCTTGCGCACCAGGTTCTCGCGCACGACCACCGAGGCGATCGACGCGCCGGTGCCGCCCTGGAAGAAGCCGAAGAGCACGATGTTCATCAACAGCAGCACCGGGAAGTCCGGTACACCCTTGTTGAAGTCCACGATCACGGCGAATACGAGGTAGAGGACGCCGAAGAACAACAGCGGCTGCATCAGTGACCAGACGTAGCCGAGCACCGAGCCAAAGTAGGTCAGCTTGTAGTCCTTCTTGGCGATGATCCAGGTCAGACGCCAGAACCGCCGCCAGTCGCCGGCGTCGATGGCTGAAGGCCCGCCGACGCGCCTGAGTGTCAGCCCACCGGTACTCACAGCGCCAGCGCCTCGGACGGGTGCCGGCGCGTCACGCTGCCGGAGTGTTCGATCCCAACCAATCCCACGACGTCGGCCCCGTAGGAGACGAGGTCGATCGCACCTTCCA
>JBAPXO010000378.1:0-5328 GCA_049284255.1 Solirubrobacteraceae bacterium
CGGTTCGTCCTCGCCGACGCCGACCAGCGGGCTGACGGCGACGCGCTCCAGCCACGGCTTTGCCTCAGGCCACGCCAGCGCCTCGAGGTCGACGGGATCCTCGGCGTCGACCGCCGCGGTGTCGCGGATCCGCCGCAGGTCGACGTGGACGTGTCCCAGGCGCGGCGCGCGGACGGCGAGAGCGACGGCCAAAAGAGCGATCTCGTCGTCCTCGCCGGCGAGTGCCCCCAGCCGGCGGGCGACGTGGACATCGGCGGCCGAGAGGACGCCCGCCTGGTTGAATTCCTTAAGCAGGCCGGATGCCTGGCGCACGAGCCGGGGCTCGAAGGCGTCACGCTCCTCGCTGCGCGGTGTCCCGGAGTCCAGGCTGAACGCCGAGCTCACGATCCCGCCCCCGCGTCCAGCGCGTCGCTGAGCGCCTGGGCCAGACCGAGCGGCGGGCGCCAGCCGAACACGCCATAGGGGGCAGCCTGCGCCGTGGTACCCGGGTCCGAGCTCCCGTCCCGACCGGTCATCCCGCGGACGAACAGATAGGCGACCCCGGCGAGCTGCCGGTCGGGCTCATACCCGGGGACACGCCACCGCAGGTACCGGTGCAGGG
Source organism: Solirubrobacteraceae bacterium (assembly GCA_049284255.1). GTDB lineage: Bacteria > Actinomycetota > Thermoleophilia > Solirubrobacterales > Solirubrobacteraceae > Palsa-465. Next base: position 602 of record JBAPXO010000378.1, read on the forward strand.
CCACCGTGTAGAGCAGCGCCTGAAGCGCGTAGTGATGGCGCGACATCTCGGCGGCGATCGCCTCGTGGCGATAGTGAAACGCGGTCAGAGGCTCGTCGGGCTCGCCGAGCCAGTTGGTCTTGTAGTCGAGCACCGCGAAGCGCTCGGGCTCGCCGCCGGAACCGCGCAGGCGCACGACCAGATCGAGGCTTCCCGTTAGGTAGCCGCGCATGGTCTGGCGAAGCGCGGGATCCGCGAGTCGCTGCGCATAGCCGGAGAGGGGATCGCCGTCTGTCATATGGTCGCGCAGGACGGCGGCGATCCGGTCAAGCGACAACCAGCCCGCGGGCTGATCACCGCCGGCGAGCGGGAGCTCGAAGCCGAGCTCGTCGAGCCGGTCAGACCGCGCCACCTCGCGCAGGGCGATCCCGCCTAGCACCGGGCCCAGCGGCGTCTCGATGGCGGCGCGCAGCCCCTCGACCACGGCCGCGGGATCCCCGATGTCGAGCCCGCGTCCGCCTTGGACCTCGGCGATTCTGCCTGTCAGCTCAGCCTCGAGATCTGGCGCCGCGAAGTCGGTGGCCTCCATGACCCGGTGCACGAACGTGCCGATGGTCGCGCCGACCGGCATCGTCGCCAGTGGCGCCGGCACCGACAGCTGGGGGGCGACCTCGGGGGCGATCGACGAGATCTCATCCTCCTCGGGCTCATCGCTGATCAGCGGGTGCTCGGGCTCGGAGGCCACCCAGGCGTCGTGGCTGGCTGCGGTGATGTCGGTGTAGGACGTGCGACGCCAGCGCAGGTCAAGGCCGCGCTCAAACCGCGACGCGACGAGCTCTCCTGTGCTCGGCAACGGCGGGCTCCAGTGAGCGGGGCCCGCGGCCCCCGCGCGCTCGACGGTGATGCATCCGGGCGCGCGCTCGGCCAGCTTGCTCAGACGCGCGAGCACCGCCGCGTCATCGGGGGTGGATGACCCCTCGGAGGCGACGTCGCCGGCGGCGTCCCGGGAGAACAGCAGCCGCCCGAGCGGAGAATGGCGGCTGTCCCAGGAGCCCGCCCACCACACGATCGCCTGGTGGCGAGCGCGAGTCAGCGCCACGTAGGCGAGCCGCAGCTCCTCGCCTCGCTGCTCGCGGACGAACTGGTCACGGTGGGCGCGGTACTCGCTGCCCTGCAGCGCGACATCGATCCGCCGGGCGTCGCCGGCCGCCGGGTCGTGAAAGAAGACCGGGCGGGCGTCGCGCGGCGTCCAGCCCTCCCACAGGAACGGGAGGTACACGATCGGAAACTCGAGACCCTTGCTCCGGTGGATCGTGAGCACCTGGACGGCCTGGGCGTCTGATTCCAGACGGCGGCTGCGCTCTTCGTCGGCGGCGTCGCCGGCGACCTCGGCGATCCTCGTCCGCAGCCAGCCGGTGAGCGCGGTCGGGCCTAGCTGCTCGGCGGATGCCGCCTCGTGTAGGAGCTGGCCGATGTGGCGCACGTCGGTGAGCCGGCGCTCGCCGTCGGCGTCGGCGAGCATCCGCGCGGGGAGGTCCTGGGTCAGCGAGATCGTCTCCAGCAGCGACGCCACGCCGCGGGCGCGCAGGATCCGCGCCCAGTCGTGCAGGCGGCGATGGACGTCCTCCCATTCCCAGGAGTCCTCATCGTCGCCAGCCTCTGCCAAACGGTCCGCCGACCAGCCGATGAAGCACGTGAGTGCCGCCGCGTGCGCGCGGGTGATCGACGCCGGACGCTCCAGTGATTCCAGCAGGGCCAGCCATTCGCGAGCGATCTCGGTGCCGAACACGCTGCCGGCGCCGTTGATGACCGCCGGCACGCCCGACTGGCCCAGCGCCTCGCGGATCAACGCCGCTTGGCGATTGGTGCGGACGAGCACGGCAAGGTCGGCGGGGCAGACCCCCTTGGTATCGATCGTGGCGTCCGAGCTCAGGAGGGCGACGACGTCGCCGGCCAGATCGCGCGCGATCAGCTCGCTAGCGCTCGCCTTCTGCGCATAGCCGTACTGAGTAAGGGCCAGCGATGGGCTCTCCCGCATGGCCACGCGGAAGCGCAACGGAGCCGGAATGGGGGCATCGGCCAGGGCCGAGGTCTGGTGCTCGGGCGCGGCACGGACCTGGCGGTAGGCGATTCCCTCGTGGCCGAGCCTGGCGCCGGCGAACAGGGCGTCGTGGGCGTCGATCAGCCCCTGGTCGCTGCGCCAGTTGACCTGAAGGGTGGCGCGGGAGTCCGCGGCACCGGCGGCCTCGAGGTAGGCGTAGACGTCGGCCCCCCGGAAGGCGTAGATGGCCTGCTTGGGATCGGCGATCAGGACCAGCGTCGCGCCGCCCTGGCCGAAGGCGCGCTGCATGATCTCCCATTGCGCGGGGTCGGTGTCCTGGAATTCATCGACGAGGACGACGTCAAAGCGACCGCGCAGCACGGACGCCGTCGCCTCGCTCCCGGGCCCCTGCAGCGCGGCCCCCAGCCGGGTCACGAGGTCGTCGTAGGTCATTACCGCCATCGCTCGCTTGCGGGCCTCGAGCTCGTGACGGGCGGCCAGGGCGAGGCGGGCGCGCATCTGTGCGACCTCGTCCTCGCCGCCGACGATCTCGGCGGACGGATTCTCGATCGCCACCCGGGCGATCTCGATCGCTTCGGATATCGAGAACGTCGCCGGCGATCCCCGCGCGAAGCGCCGGATGTAGAGGTCGTCGACGACTTCTGAGACGAGGTCTGAGAGGTCCTCGACGAACGCGACGTCGGGCTCGAGGTCGCCGGCGATCCCCAGGCCGCCCAGCACCTCCTGGCAGAAGCCGTGCGTGGTGGCGATCGTCGCCGAGTCAAACCCCGCGATCGCCCGGGCCAGGCGATCGCGCGCCAGGGCGGCGTCGCCGCTGGCCAGCAGCGCGACCACTGGATCCTGGTCGGGCGCTCCCCCGGCCAGCGCAGCGCGCAACCCGCGCTCGACCGCCACCAGGCGCTCGCGGACGCGCTCGCGCAGCTCCCCGGTGGCCATACGCGTGAAGGTGACCAGGAGCATGCGCTCGAGCGGGATTCCCTGCGCCACGTACCGTGCTGCCAGGGCGGCGATCGTGTACGTCTTGCCGGTTCCGGCGCTGGCTTCGAGCACGGTCACGCCGGTGGGCAGCGGCCCGCAGACGTCGAACTCGACGGGCTCGAACTCCCGGGGCGGATGGGGGTGGGGCTCGGCGGAGATGCTCACCGCGCGCTGACCTCCTCGCAGGCCAGCAGCCCCTCCCAGAGGGTCCGCGCGTATACCCCGAGCCGCGTCTCGTCCTGGGCCCAGCCCGCGCCCGTCTCGTCGGCCCGCGGCGCGCCCTCGAGCACCTCCTCGACCGACAGGACACCCCCGAGGACCAGCTGATGTTCGAGCTCGCGATCCTCGAGGTCGAGCTTGTAATTGGACTGCCACTCCCCGCGGGCGGCATCGACGGGGTCCAGCCCGGCAGCGGCCGCCCGGGCGTAGGCCGCCGAGGTCTTGCAGAAGATCGGCAGCGGCTCGCGCATGCCCCGGTCATAGAGCTCGACGAGCCGCCGCAGGTGGCCCAGCGCGACCGCCTGGCGACCGTCGGGATCGTCGGGACCGTCACCGAGCGGGGGGATAAGCGCCACGCGCACGTCGTCGCGGCCAGATCCCCGCCCCACGGTCGCCGCCGAGAACGCGCGCCCGGGCGCGGTGGCGCTGAGGGCCACCAGACGCGCCCAGGCGGCCAGACGGTGCTTGGCCGAGACGCGCGAGAAGAGCGTGGTCAGGACCATGTCACCGGTGACCCCGCCGACCGTGCCGGTCAGCAGCCGGCCGTCTGAAAGCTCGACGCGGACGTCGACGGGATCGGGCTGCGTGGCGCCATCCACCAGGGCTTGGGCCTCGGCCACGATCGCGTCGACGATCGGATACAGCTGCTGCACGACCGGCATCCCGAGCATGCCCGGAGGGAGGCCCCCGCGGGCCTTCTCAGCGAGGATCGCGGTGCGCCCGTCGACTCCGCGCAGGCGCGCCTGCAGCAGTCGCTGACCGACTCCCCAGCGCTCCAGGCCATCAAGCTCGACGGGCAGGCCGTCGGCGATCTCATCGCTGCCTCCGCGCAAGATGATCCCGAGCCGCTGACGCAGGAAAGCGCGCACCGGGTGCTCGACGAAGCGCACGAGCTCTTCGAGCTCGAGGACCCGGGCAACCCGGGGGACAAGGGGGGCCGCCAGGAACCGCCGCCCGTCAGAGCGGGGGCCGACCAGCGCCCGGGCACCCTCCAGGGTCACGGCGTCAAAGCTCCATGGCTCGGGTCCGCCGAGGACACCGGGGGTGAAGTTGAGCGGGTCGAAGGGCTGCAGAGGGTGGCGGACGACGATCCGCTCGCGTGCCGCCTCGCCGTCCGGCGTGCGGACGGTGGCGTCGACGGTGTCGAGCAGCTCGCCCACGGGAACGGCCGGTGGACGGAGCGTGTTCGTGCGTTCATCGTTGCCCGAGTAGGTGATGATCAGCTGCTCACGGGAGGCGAGCAGCGCGTCGAGCAGCAGCTGGCGGTCCTCGCTGCGAGGATCGCGCTCGCCGAGCTGCGGGTCATCGAGCATCAGGTCGTCGCCGTCGCGCGCGGCCTTGCGGGGAAAGGCGCCGTCGTCGAGCCCGAGCAGGCAGACGACGCGGTGGGGGACCGAGCGCATCGGCTGCAGGGTGCAGACGGTGAGGTGGCCGGTGCGGAAGTTGGCGCGGGTGGGGCGGCCCTCCAGCCGCCGCGCCAGCAGTGCGC
>JBAPXO010000379.1:0-1545 GCA_049284255.1 Solirubrobacteraceae bacterium
GCCCGCCAGCACCTCCAAATCGAGGCGCTCGGCGCAGACGCCCCGGACCGGCGCATCCCGGAGATGCTTCAACTCGTGGACCTCGAAGGCGCCGCGAACCAGCGCGTCGGCAAGTTCTCGCTCGGGATGCGCCAGCGACTCGCGCTCGCGACCGCGCTGTTGTGCGACCCCCCGGTCCTGATCCTCGACGAACCGACCAACGGGCTCGACCCCGAAGGAGTGCGCTGGTTGCGGCGCCTGCTGCGCGACCTCGCTGATGAGGGACGCACGATCCTGATCTCCAGCCACATCCTCGCCGAGGTCGCCCAGACCGTCGACCGCGTCGTGATCATGAATCACGGCCGGCTAATCGCGAACTCAAGCGTCGAGGAGCTGCTCGACGACCACGCGGGGGAGAGCCTCGAGGACGTGTTTCTCGATCTCACCGCCCATCACACGGGAGCCATCGGATGAACCGCCTGATCCGCATCGAACTGCTCAAGCTGCACACGATCCGCGCCACGTATGGGCTGGCGCTCGCGGCCGCCGGCATCACGGCCCTGTTCGCCTCACTGGAGGCGTCCCGTGGCGGACGCAACGGCACCACGCCGATCTACACCGTCGCCGGCCTATCGCAGGTCAGCACGGCGACCGGCATCGCGATGGTGCTCGCCGCGGTGCTCGGCGTGATCGCCTCAAGCGGCGAGTACCGCCACACCACCGCAACCCTCACCTACCTCGCCACCCCCAACCGCAGCCGCGTGCTGGCCGCGAAGTCGATCGCCAGCGCGATCGCCGGGTTTGCCTACGGCATCCTCGCCGGGCTCGTCGCCACTGCCACTGCGCTGATCTTCCTCGCCGCCCACCACGATCACGTCACGCTCGGTGCCGGGACGTTCGCCGCGCACATCCTCGGGGCAGGACTCGGCGCCGCGCTGCTCGCCGGCATCGGTGTCGCGATCGGATCGCTGATCCGCGCCCAGATCGCCGGCGTCGTCGGCGTCCTCGTCTGGTGCATGATCATCGAGACGATCCTCGGCGGCAGCATCGCCGCGATCCGTCCCTACCTTCCCTACACGGCCGCATCGACCCTCGGGGGCGCGAAGCTGGGCGCGGCGGCCTTTGGTCCCGCCTACAAGGTCTCTGGCCAACAGGCGCTCCCGTTCATCGCGGCCGCGGGCCTGATCGCCGCGACGGCGGCGTTGCTCGCGCTGATCGCGGCACGGACCACCGTGCGCCAGGACATCACCTGATCGAGGAGGTATGCTCGTTCAGCGAGTAAATGTCCTCGGAAACCAAAGCTCCTCAGGCCAGACACTGGCGATCCGCCGCTGCAGCACTCGATGTATTACGCCGGCGGCCTGCGCCCACGCGGCGCGACTTGGCCGTGGAGCTGGGGTTGGCCAGTGGCCCCGCGTCCGATCTGGTCAGGCGGTTGCGCGCGGCCCGGCTGGTCACTGAACGGCCGGCCGCGGCACGGGGGCCTGGTCGCCCGACGACTCGGCTTCATGCCCATCCCGATGGCCCGGTGGTCCTGGCAGTCGATCTTCGACACGGCGACTGGCG
>JBAPXO010000380.1:0-5075 GCA_049284255.1 Solirubrobacteraceae bacterium
GAGCGTGCAGATGCCCGCGGCGTCCTCGTTGTCCCAAGGACGGGCGCGGAAGCGGTAGGGCTGCGAGGTCAGCGCCCCCACCGGACAGAGCTCGATGATGTTGCCGCTGAACGGCGATACATAGGGATGGCCGTCGTGGGTGGCGACGAAGGTGTGGGCGCCGCGCTCGGCGAAGATCAGCTGGTAGTCCTCGGAGACCTCCTGGGAGAACCGCACACAGCGGTAGCAGAGGATGCACCGCTCGCGGTCGATCGCCACCAGGGGGGAGAGCGCGAGGGGCTTCTGGAAGTGACGTTTGGGCTCGATGAAGCGCGAACGCCCCAGGCCCCAGCCGAAGGTGATGTCCTGGAGCGGGCATTCCCCGCCCTTGTCGCAGACCGGGCAGTCCAGCGGATGGTTGACGAGCAGGAACTCGACGACGGCGTTCTGGGCGTGGCGGACGCGGTCGGTCTGGGTGTGGACGACCATTCCGTCCTTGACCGGGGTCGAGCACGATGTCTGCAGCTTGGGGATGCCCTCGACCTCGACGAGACACATCCGGCACGCTCCGACCGGATTGCCCAGCTTGGCCTCATAACAGAAGTAAGGGATCTCGACGTCGCCCTGCTTGGCGGCGTCGACCAACATCTGGCCCTCGACGGCCTCCACTTCGCGGCCGTCGATGGTCAGCTGGATGGTCTTGCGCTCTGGGCGTGGCATAAGGGGGTGGGAAGCTAGTGGACCTAGTGAACCGGCATCGGGCCGGCGTGCTCGTCGGCCACTCCCAGTGGCACGACGTCCTCGAGCGCGGCCCCCTCGGCGCGCTCGCGGGCGGCTTCGATCTCGGCCTCCAGCTCATCGCGGAACTTGGCGACCATCGAACCGATCGGCATCGCCATGGCGTCCCCGAGGACGCACAGGCAGTTGCCGATGATCTGCTCCTGGACCGAGGCCATGATGTCCAGGTCCATGGGCGTCGCCTCGCCCGAGTGGATGCGCTGGAGCATCTTGACCGTCCAGTTGGTGCCCTCGCGGCAGGGCACGCACTTGCCACACGACTCGTGGGCGTAGAACTTGGCGAGCTTGAGCGCCGTGTCGAGGACCTTGCGTGATTCGTCGGCGACGATGATCGCCCCCGACCCGAGCATCGAGCCCGCCTTAGCCATGCTGTCGAAGTCGTACGGGACGTCGAGATCGTCCTTGGTCAGCACCGGTGCGCTGGAGCCGCCCGGGAACCAGAACTTGACGTCGAGCCCACTTGGGGGACCGCCGGCGAGGCCGTAGATGATCTCCCGGGAGGGGATGCCGAGCTCGATCTCGTAGTTGCCCGGACGCTTCACGTCGCCCGAGATCGAGACGAGCTTGGTGCCGGTCGAGCTCTCGGTGCCGATCTTGGCGTAGTCCTCGCCGCCCATCCGGATGATCGCGGGAACGGTCGAGAGCGTCTCGACGTTGTTGATCAGCGTCGGCCCGGCATACAGCCCCTCGATCGCCGGAAACGGCGGCTTGAGCCGCGGGTTGCCCCGCTTGCCCTCCAGCGAGTCCAGCAGTCCGGTCTCCTCGCCGCAGATGTAGGCGCCGGCTCCGCGGTGCAGGACCAGCGAAACCGTGAACTCCGAATCCAGGATCCGCTCCCCGATGTAGCCGGCATCGCGGGCCTCGGCGATCGCCGCCTCGAGGATGTCGGCCTGGAGCTGGTACTCCCCGCGGATGTAGATGAAGGTGCGGCTGATCCCTCCGGCGTAGGCCGCGATCAGCACCCCTTCGATCAGCATGTGCGGGGACTTCTGCATGAGCTCGCGGTCCTTGAAAGTGCCCGGCTCGGACTCATCGGCGTTGCAGACCAGGTACTTGGCCATGTCGCCGTGGGGCAGGAAGGAGACCTTGCGCCCCATCTGAAAGCCCGCGCCGCCGCGACCGCGGATGCCCGAGTCCATGATCTGGGCGGTGACGTCTTCAGGGGTCATGGTCAGCGCCTTGCGAAGCGAGTCATACCCACCGCGGCGCTCGTAGACCTCAAGCTTGTTGAGGCCCGGCTCGTCGATGCGGTCAAAGAGGATCGTCTTCATCTGTCGTTCTCGGGTTCGTTGGGTGAGATCTCGACCGGCGCCGTGGGGCCCGGACGGTCGGTTTGGGCTTCGGTTCCGGTCAGGCCGGCGGTGTCGGCCCGCGGCTGCTGGTCATCGGCGACGAACTCCCGCTCCTGCGCTTCGACGCCGGGGTCCTGGCAGCGCCGGTAGCGCAGCTGCTTGTCAGGCAGCACCGGCCGCTCGGCACGCAGATCCGCAACGACCTGCTCGGCGTCGGCGGTGTCAAGCGGCCCGATGTACTCGCCGTTGACCGAGGCCATGGGCGCGATGTCGCATGCTCCCAGGCACTCGAACGAGCGAACGTGGATCCGCTCGTCGCCGGCGGCGGCCGCCACCATGGCGTCGAAGAGCTCGTCGGCGCCGAGTAGCGAGCATGAGATGTTGGTGCACACGTAGACGTCGTCGTGCAGCGGCCGGGGGTAGGTCTCGAGCATGTCGTAGAAGGTCGCGACCGAGGTCAGGTAGGCGGGAGTGAGCGCCATGACGGCCGCCACCTGGTCGATGGCCTCAGGCGAGCAGTAGCCGTGCACGGCTTGGGCGGCGTGCAGAGCGGGGATGGCGGCCGAGCGCCGGTCTGGGTACTTCGCCATCGCTTCCTCGATCTCCCGGCGCAGCGCCTCCGGGACTGGCGTGGTCGCCGGGTCGGGGATGACCGCGGGATCCTTGGTCAGGTCGACCGCGTCGTCCCAGCCGGGAACGCGCGATCCGTGACCGAACCTGGGTACCGCTATATGACCCCGCCCATCCGTCATCTGTCGATTCCGCCCAGGATGGGGTCGAGCATCGCCAGGGTGGCGATCAGGTCGGCGATGTAGGAGTCGCGGACCATGGGCGCCAGCGCCTGGAGATGGACGAAGCTGGGATCGCGCATGTGAACCCGGGCGGGCTTGGCCGAGCCGTCGGAGCGCACGAAGCAGCCAAGCTCGCCGCGCGGGCCCTCGATCGGGTAGTAGGCCTCGCCCGGTGGAACTCGGAAGCCCTCCGTGACGAGCTTGAAGTGGTGGATCAGCGCCTCCATGCTGGTGGCGAGCTCGTGGCGCGGGGGAAGGGCGACCTTGCGGTCCGGGGTGATGTGGGGACCCTCGGGCAGGCCGTCGAGTGCCTGCCTGATGATCTTGGTCGACTCATACAGCTCGGCGTGGCGGACGCGGAAGCGGTCGTAGTTGTCGCCCACGGTCCCGACCGGGATCTTGAAGTCGAAGTGGTCATAGCTCGAGTAGGGGGCGGCCTTGCGCAGGTCCCAGGGGTTGCCGGCGGCGCGCAGCAGCGGTCCGGTGACGCCGATCTTCAGCAGCGTCTCCTCGTCCAGCGGACAGGTGCCCTGGAGGCGCTCGAGCACGATCTGGTTCTTTTCCAGGAGGTCGGCGTACTGGTCGGCGCGGGTGGGCATCTCGTCGAGAAACCGCGTCAGCTTGGCCGCAAACCCGGGCGGGATGTCCTCCATGACGCCGCCGACCTGGATGTAGCGGGTGTGCATCCGCTGACCCGAGGACATCTCGAACAGATCGAGGATGGTTTCGCGCTCGCGGAAGCAGTACCAGAACATCGAGATCGCCCCGAGGTCCAGAGCGCTCGTCCCGAGCCACACCAGGTGAGACATGATCCGGTCGAGCTCAAGGTGGATCACGCGCAGGTATTGGGCGCGCGCGGGGACCTCGACGTCGAGCAGCGTCTCGACGGCCCCACAGAACGCCATCGCGTTGAAGTAGTAGCTGAGGTAATCCATCCGCTCGACGACCGGGATGACCTTCCAGTAGGACTTGTCCTCGGCGGTCTTCTCGATCCCGGTGTGGACGTAGCCGACGATCGGTTTGATGTCGCGCACGACCTCGCCCTCGAGCGTCGCGAGTAGCCTCAGCACGCCGTGCGTGGCGGGATGGTGGGGCCCGATGTTCAGCGTGAGCAGCTCGTGGGTCTCGCCCATCCCGGCCGACTCGGCCGTATAGGTGATCGACTCCTCGCGCTTGCGGTAATCGGTGTCCAGTGCCATCAGCGTGCTCTCCGGTGGTCAGGGCGCATGGCTACTGGTACTTCCCGTAGGACTTCTCTTCGTTGTAGGTGAAGAGCACGGGCTCGCCCCCGATCGGGAAGTCACGGCGCTGAGGGAAGCCGGTGAAGTCTTCGGGCATGAGGATGCGCCGCAGGTCGGGGTGACCGTCGAAGATCACTCCGAACATGTCGAAGACCTCGCGCTCGGGAAATTCGGCACCCATGAACAGGCCGGTGGCGGTGGGCACGTGGGGGTCGTCGATCGTGACGCGGACCTTGACGGAGATTCGGTCGACCTCCTTCATGTCCAGCAGCTCGTAGAGGACGCCGAGCCGTGGCTCCTCCGGGTAGTAGTCGACGCCGTGCAAACTGGCCAGGAAGGCGTAGCCCTTGCCCTTGAGGACCGTGAGCACTTCGATGATGTGCTGGGGAGCAACCTCGACGGTGGCCCGGCCGCGGTAGAAGTCGGTGCTGACGACCGCCTCGGCGTTGGCATCGCGGAGCTCGTGGGCCGTCAGCTCGAGCCCGGTCGCGTCAGGCACCGGCGGTATCTCCTCCAGGGAACACGTTGATGGCGCCGGCTCCGCCCTCGGCGTCCGGAAGCACCTCCTCGGTGCCCTGGGCGTCATAGCGCTCGCGCCAGCCCGCAGGCTCGTGATCAAGGATCTTGTCGCGCAGGCGCAGGATGCCGTGCATCAGGGCCTCGGGACGCGGCGGGCAACCTGGGACGTGGACGTCGATCGGCATGAATTTGTCGGCGGGCACCAGCGCGTAGTTGTTGAAGACGCCCATCGACGAGCAGCACGCGCCCATCGAGATCGCCCACTTGGGCTCGAGCATCTGGTCGTAGATCCGGCGGATGACCGGCGCCATCTTGACCGAGACGCGTCCGGAGAGAATGAGCAGGTCGGCCTGGCGCGGGGAGGCGCGGAACGCCTCCCAGCCGAAGCGCGCGATATCGACCCGGGCGCCGACGATCGACATCATCTCGATCGCGCAGCAGGCCAGGCCGAAGGT
>JBAPXO010000381.1:0-13189 GCA_049284255.1 Solirubrobacteraceae bacterium
AGGCTCGAGCATGGCTTCGACGGCCGGCACGTGGCCCTGGACGCCGACGCCGACGCCGACCTCGTCGCCTGGACCTGATCCAGGATCCCTGGAAAAACCCAACTTCCGGCTTAACACGGAGTTAATCTCTGGGAAGCGGTCATCTTCACAACCTGCGGGAATACTCGCCGGTAGGAAATGCATGGGCGCCCCGGTTTGGGAGCCGTATAGGAATGGAGAGAACCCATGTACCGGTTCAGTAGGGCGATCTACCGGGAGATCGCGGATGAGATCGTCGAGGATCCGCACTCGACGTGCATATACGCAAATCACGCCCGCGTCCTGCGTGCGTGTGAGGCATCGGTCGAGCGCCTGGCGAACGACCGTCATTACTTCGCGCGTCCCGCGCGCACGCTGTTCGGCGACATCCGGGCTTACTTCCCGATGAGTGCCCAGCCGCGAGTGTTGCGGGTGATCGAGCGATACCTGGCCTGTGCGGACGAGTTCCTGCGCAGCCAGCCCCAGAACGGCTATGACCTCAACGGCAACCCGCTGCAGTGCCGCGCTAGTACGCGCAAGGGCACGCCGTGCCAGCGGATGCCGCTGCCCCACAACGGCTACTGCCCCTCGCATCAGCATCTCGCGGAAACTGAGGAGCTGGACACCGCGATAGCGGCTTAGAGGTTTTAGGGTTATGGGGGCCGGCTCCGCGGCCCCCGGTGCCCCTCCTTAAGCCGGAAGCCGTCCGTCATCGCGGCGGCTGGCGGTGAAGAGATAACGTCCGGCGATGCTTCTCGGCGTCGACGTGGGCGGAACGTTCACCGATGCCGTGCTGGCCCTCGACGGCCGGCTGGTCACCGCCAAGTCACCCACGACCCCCGGCGATCAATCCGAGGGCGTCCTCGCCGCGATCGCGGCTGCGCTGGAGAATGCCGGCGCCCAGGCGCAGGACATCGCCGAGTTCTCACACGGCATGACCGTCGCCACCAACGCCCTGCTCGAGGGCAGGGGAGCGCGCACCGCATTCATCGCCACCGAGGGGTTTGCCGACATCGTCGCCCTCGGTCGCCAGGACCGGCCTGAGCTCTACCGCCTCTGCGCGTCGCGTCCCGCGCCCCTCGCCCCGCCCGAGCTTCGGTTCGGCGCGCCCGAGCGCATGACCCCCGACGGACCGCTACGCGAGCTCGACCCCGACGCCGCCGCCGAGCTCGCGCGACGGGTCGCCGAGTCCGAGCCGGAGTCGGTGGCCGTGGCGCTGCTGCACTCCTACCGCCACCCCGAGCACGAGCTGGCGATCGGCGAGGCGCTGGCCCGTGAGCTCCCCGACGTTCACGTTTCGCTGTCACACCAGGTCGTCGGGACCTTCCGGGAGTTCGAACGAGCCAGCACGACGGAGGTCGACGCCGCCCTCTCGCCACTGCTCGGCGGCTACCTGCGGGCGCTGATCGAGCGCTGCGACGAGGCGGGCGTGCCCGAGCCCACGATCATGCAGTCAAACGGCGGGCTGATCGACCTGCAATCGGCGGCAGGTCACGCCGCCTGGACGGTTCTCTCGGGTCCCGCCGGGGGCGCCGCCGGTGCGGCCTACGTGGCGCGGGCGGCCGGGGCTCCCGACGCGCTCTGCTTCGACATGGGCGGCACGTCGTGCGATGTCTGCGTGGTCGACGACGGCGCCGTGCAGGAGCAGAGCGCGGGCACGATCGCCGACCGCCCGCTGGCGCTGCCGATGATCGCCGTCCACACCGTCGGGGCCGGGGGGGGATCGATCGCCTGGCGCGACGCCGGAGGCGCTTTGCGGGTTGGCCCCCAATCGGCGGGTGCCGATCCCGGACCCGCCTGTTACGGGCGCGGCGGCGAGGAGCCCACGGTGACCGACGCCAACCTCGTGCTCGGCTACCTGGCCCCCGACGCCCCCCTGGCCGGCGGCGTAGAGCTTGACATCGAGGCCTCGCGGACGGCGATCGGCCGGCTGGCGCGCGAGCTCGAGCTCGAGGAGGCGGCCTGTGCGGAAGGGATCATCAGGGTTGCCAACGCCGAGATGGTGCGCGCCCTGCGTGTGGTCACCGTGGAGCGCGGGATCGATCCCCGCCGCTACGCCCTGCTGGCCTTCGGAGGCGCGGGCGGGCTGCATGCCGTACGCATCGCGCAGGAGCTGGGGATCACCGAGATCGTCTGCCCGCGGGCGTCGGGCGTTCTCGCCGCGCTGGGGCTGGTCGTCTCACCCCGCCGACGCGACGTGCAGCGCAGCGTCTTCATGGCCGGCGACGAGCTGGCGCGCGAAGCTATCTCCGAGGTCGTGCGCGAGCTCGGAGATCAGGCTCGCTCCGAGCTCGGCGAACCTGATGCCGAGCTGAGCGCCGTCTACGAGCTGCGCTACCGCGGACAGGCCTTCGAGCTCGCGGTCGCGGGTTCGCTCGAGCCCGACCCGGAAGCGCTGCGTGAGGCCTTCGAGGAGATCCACGACGAGCGCTACGGCTACCACGACTCAGAGCAGGAGCTCGAGCTGGTCACCCTGCGCGTGTCGGCCACGGTCGCGGGCGCCGAGGTCTCGCTGGGCGCTGAGGACGACGCCGGCGAGGAGCTCGAGCACGGCCGCCGCTCGGCCACGCTCGACGGGGAGGAGCTCGAGCTCGAGGTGCTGCGGGGTTCCCCCTCGCCGGGCACGGAGATCGAGGGGCCGGCGGTGGTCGAGCTCCCGGAGTCCACGTTGCTGGTGGCCCCGGGGTGGGCCGGCGAGGTCGATGACACCGGCACGATCAAGATCGTGAAATCGGCTGACGCCGATTCCATTGGAGGATCGCCCGGAGGGCGATCCTCCGGAGGCGAACATGGACCCGGTTGAACTCCAGGTCCTGACCGGGGCCCTCCACGCGATCTGCGAGGAGATGGGGGCGGTCCTGATCCGCTCGGCGCACTCGGCCAACATCAAGGAGCGCCGTGACGCTTCGACCGCGCTCTTCACCCCCGACGGGGAAATGGTCATGCAGGCCGAGCACATCCCCGTCCACCTGGGCGCGATGCCGGCCGCCGTGGCCTCAGTGCTGGACTGCGAGCACGCCCCCGAGCGCTCGTGGATCCTCAACGACCCATACCGGGGAGGGACGCATCTGCCCGACATCACCGTGATCACGCCGGTGTTCGCCGATGATCGGCTGGTCGCTTTTGCGGCCAACCGCGCTCACCACGCGGACGTGGGCGGCCCCACTCCGGGGTCGATGCCCGCCGACAGCACCACCCTCTCAGACGAGGGCGTCGTGATCGAGCCGCGGGTCCTCGACGAGGACGCGATCGCCGAGCTGGCAAGCGAGATGCGCCGGCCCGACCAGCGCCGCGCTGACCTGCGGGCGCAGCTCGCCGCCGGGCGGATCGGGGCGCTACGGCTGCGCGAACTGGAGGAGCGCGTGGGCGTCGAGAAGCTGCGCGAGGCCTACGAGGAGGTCTTGGACTACGCCGAGCGCCGCACCCGCGCTTGTCTTGAGGAGCTGCAGGACGGCGAGCGGACCGCGCACGATGTGCTGGAGGCACGTGAGGGCGACCTGAAGATCGCGCTGAAGGCCACGGTGAAGGGAGAAGCCCTGACCCTGGACTTCACCGGCACCGATGACCAGCACGAGGGAAACCTCAACTGCCCGCTGGCCGTGACCAGGTCGGCCTGCTACTTCGCGCTCCGGGTGCTCACCGACCCAGACATCCCCGCCAACGCGGGCGCCTACCGCCCGGTGGAGGTGATCGCTCCCGAGGGCTCGCTGCTGAACGCGCGCTCGCCTGCGGCCGTCGTCGGCGGCAACGTGGAGACATCCTCACGCGTGGCCGACGTCGTCCTCGCCGCCTTCGGGCACGCCCTCGGCCAAGGGACGATGAACAACGTGACGCTCGGCGACGACGAGACCGTCTACTACGAGACGATCGGCGGCGGGCAGGGCGCCTGTGAGGACGCCGACGGGCCCAGCGGCGTCCACGTGGCAATGAGCAACACTCTGAACACACCGATCGAGGCGCTCGAACTCGAGTTCCCGATGCGGATGATCGAGTACTCGCTGCGGCGTAAGTCTGGAGGCGGGGGCGAGCATCGGGGCGGGGATGGCGTGGTGCGGGAGATCGAGGCCCTGGCTCCGCTTCGTTACTCGCTGATCACCGAACGCCGCCGGCACGCGCCACCAGGGGCACAAGGTGGCGAGGACGGCGTGCCGGGACGCAACCTGCTCGACGGCTCAGAGCTCGATCCCAAGTCGATCGGCGAGCTCGAACCCGGCCAGCGCCTGCGGATCGAGACCCCGGGCGGCGGTGGCTATGGCAAACCGCGATGATTAAGGCATGAGCGAACGCGTCGCCTTCCTCGGACTCGGAATCATGGGTTCGCGGATGGCCGCAAACCTGGCACGCGCCGGGGTCGAGGTCACGGTCTGGAACCGCACCGCCTCGACCGCCGAGAAGTTCGCGTCGGAGCACGGTGCCACCGCCCGCCCGACCCCGGCCAGCGCTGCGGAAGGTTGCGGGGTGATCTTCACCATGGTCGTCGACGGGCCCCAGGTGCAGCACGTCCTGCTGGCGGACGGCGGCGCCGCCGAGGGCGCTCCCGCCGGGGCGGTATTCGTCGACTGCTCGACGATCGGCCCCGCGGCGACGTTTGAGATCGGGACGGTGCTCGGCGAGCGGCGCTTCTCGCTCGTCGACGCCCCGGTGACTGGCTCCTCGCCCAAGGCCCAGGACGGCACGCTGACGTTCATGGTCGGGGGCTCGGAGGAGGATTTCGAGCGCGTCCGCCCACTGCTGGAGATCATGGGCGAGCTGATCGTCTACGCCGGGCCCTCAGGGCAGGGGCAGATGGTCAAGCTCATCAACAATGCGGTGGCCGCCTCCAACGCCGCCGTCGTGGCTCAGGCGCTGATCGTGGGCTCCAAGGCGGGCGTCGACCTCGACGCATTGGTGGAGGTCATGGGCTCGGGAGCGGGCGGTTCGACGATGCTCGATCTCAAGGCCGGCCCAATGCGCGAGCACGACTACACGACCCTGTTCAAGCTCGAGCACATGCTCAAGGATGTCCGCCTCTGCCTCGAGGAGGGACAGCGCCTCGGCGTCCCATTTCCCAGCGCGGCGTTCACCCGCGAATTGTTGAGCGCCGGAATGGGTATGGGTCATGCCGACGACGATTTTGCAGCGATCATCGAGCCTCTGGAAGGCGTGTCCGGAACCCGGCTCTAACCCGGGGGAAGGACCCGGCTCCAGGCGGGAGGGACGGCTCGATACACCTGCTTACGGTCGCGTAGCTTCACGTTGGAAAATAACCCTCTAAATGCCAAGATTTGCAGGGATATTTTGCGATTTGATACATGTCGCCTACAATCCCTCCCCGTCCGGCGCTGACGGTTGCAACTGACTAGCTGCGCGCGCGGACCCTTAAAACCCAACCCCCCGTTATTTCTAATGCCGATTGCTTTCAAAGAATGGGCCGTCACCGTGCGGGCGCTCGCCGAAGGTGAGCAGCTTCTAACGCTTCGCAAGGGCGGCATCCGTGAACCAGAGAAACACTTCAAGCTCGATTACGAGCGCTTTTTCCTATACCCCACGTTCGATCACCAGCGCGCCGATCTGGTGCGCGAGTCCCACCGTCCCGAGCTCTCTCGAGCTCTGGAGGAGGGCGTCTGGAGCGATGGTGAGCCCCACCCCCAGGCGCTGCATCGCGGCGAGGAGCTGAACCAGCCCGACCGGGTGCGAATCCGCGCCTGGGCCGAGGTGGCGGCTCACTTCACGGTCACCGACCGTCGTGCCGTCGATGCGCTGTCTCCGTTCTATGTCTGGACGACCGACTACGCCGAGAAGCGGCTGGCATGGAAGCGCCGCCATCCGCTGCACGTCATCCTGCTGCGTACGTACAGAATCCCGCGGCCGGTCACCGTGAAGGTGCGTGACGAGTACGGCGGCTGCCGCTCGTGGCTGGAGCTCACCCGCGATCTCCCCTTCGAGGGCACCCCCGTGCTCTCCGACGAGGAGTTCGACCGCGCGTCTGAGGAGATCGCCTCGATCGCCTCCGACCGTCAGCCGGTCCTCGTTTAAGTAGAAGTCTCAATCGGGAATGCCGGGCGCCTAGGCGCCCGGCGCCCGAGATTTTTCACTTGACCTGGGAGCAATCCGTTTCGGCATCGTTCACGGCGCGGCACGAGTCCGCGCACGCCGACGATGCCCACCGCGTGCTGCTGTCCCTGGAGCGGACGCGCGAGCGAATGGCGCCGCTGTTCCCGCGCACGCCCGAGGATCTGACCGTGGTGCTGCACGGGACGATGGCCGAGCTCTCGCTGACCAACCCCCTGCTGCCCGCGCGCTGGCTGATGACGGCGCCCGCGGCTCGGCGCTACGTGACGGGCTGGGCGGGGCGCAGCGAGCTGCACGTGCTCACCCCCGCCGCGCTGCGTGCCCGAGCCTCCAACGTCTCGGGATCGCGGGAGATGCTTGCGCTGAGCGCCGCCTGTCTGTATGCGCGCCGGGTGATCGCCGAAAACAACCGTGATCTTGCCGTGATGGGACTCGTCCGCGCCCGCCGAGACCTGCGCTGGGCGTGGCTGCTGGACGGCTCCGCGGCCTGGTTCTCAGGCCAGGTCGAGCACGCTCGTCCCGCGATCGCTCGTCGCCTGCGCGAGGGCGGGCGCCCGAGCTTCCCTCCCGGCGTGCGCGATGCCCCTCTGCTCGGGGGTACGGTGATCGATCTGCTGGCCCGCGAGCAGGGCCAGCGCGCCGCCGCCCGGTTGTGCACGCGGCTTGAACCCGAAGGGCCCAGGACGGCCCTCAACAAGGCCTTTGACGGCCGCCCGCTCGTCCACACCGAGGGGGCTTGGCGATCGCATTTATCCCGGCTGGCGGGTGCCGCGGCATAGCGGCCGCGCCATCCAAGACGGTCCCAATGCCTTAGTGCACGACCAGAGACATTGCCCACACCACGAGGGCACCGAGGGCGAGCGCGACCAGGATCCCGACCAGCAGCCGCGTGGGATCGACCGGGCGCTGCGGGACGGGCGCGCTCAGCAGGTCGGCCTGCAGGAGGACCTGGCGGGCGGTGTCGGCGCCGGAGATCGGCACCATCACGTCCCGAGGGCCGGCGGCCAGCATGTCGGGTACGTCAAAACCGGCACTCCGGCGCAACAGACTGGGAACGCCCTCCTCGAGGAGCAAGCCCTGGATGAACTCGCCCTCAGCCTGATTGCTGGCCCCGGCGACGCGAACCAGCCGGCCCTCCGCGAGCTGGGGCTTGATCATCCGGGCGCGGCGGTGGCGCTCGGAGACCGGCTGCATCTCGTCGCCCCCTTCGAGGACCAGCGGCACGCGGCATTGGGGACAGAAGCGCTGATCGGTCGCCGCGGCGGTCGATCGTGCTCCACACGCCGGGCAGATGAGCGCCGGCACCGCGTCCCGGCCGCGCACCTTCATTCCACTTGTAGCTCCGCCTGGCTGACCTTGCCCTCGCGGATGTGAAAGGCACGCACGTCGGGGGCGTCGCCGGCCAGTCCCACGATCACGTAGAGCGCGTCGGGATAGAAGGCGAGGTTGATGTCGGTCTGCGAGGGCACCGGGTCTGAGCGGGTGTGCGAGTGGTAGATGGCGCCGAGATCCAGGCCCTCGTCGTCGATCGCCATCTGAATCCGGTACTGCTCGGGACCGTCGATCTCGTACCGCAGCGGGCTGGCCGCGAGGTTCGCCGCCGGGTAGATCTTGATGGCCTCCCCGTCGCGTGAGGCGATCATCCCGCAGCACTCGTTAGGGGCGTCGGCCCGGGCGTGATCGACCATCTGGTCATAGAGCTCACGGGCGATCCGCATTCTCGTCGAGGCTATCAACGGGATTCCGGAACCCCTGCAGGGGCCAGTTTTGTTTGCGCCCCACCTCTGTGGCTAGCTAGTCAGGAACTTGTCCTAACTAGGAGACGTTCCATGATTCTGCGTATCGACCGGCTGCAAACCGAGCTTCCGCCTCCCTCCGATCCGGATCCGGTGGGAGCGTCAGCCGTCCAGGAGCTCCTCGGCGGTAAGTACGGCGAGATGTCGACGTTCATGAACTACACGTATCAGTCGTTCAACTTCCGCAACCGGCAGGGAGCGCGTCCGTTCTATGACCTGGTGGCGAGCATCGCCGCCGAAGAGTTCGGGCACATTGAGCTGGTCTCCACGGCGATCAACACGATGCTCACCGGCGCGACCGAGGGCAAGCCCGGCGAGCTGGGCGATCTGTCGGGCGTAAAGGGTGTCCGCAACACCCAGCAGTTCATCGCGGGCGGGGCCGGAACGATGGTCCAGGACTCCATGGGCAAGCCGTGGAACGGCGACTACGTCTTCGCCTCCGGCGATCTCATCGAGGATCTGACCCACAATTTCTTCCTTGAGACCGGCGCGCGCAACAACAAGCTCAAGGTCTACGAGATGGTCGACCATCCCGCGGCGCGCGCGCTGACCGGGTACCTCCTGGTCCGTGGCGGTGTGCACCAGGTCGCCTACGCCCGTGCCCTGGAGCGGCTGACGGGGGCCGACATGATGAAGCTGTTCCCGTCGCCACGGATCCCGACCGACAAGATCCCCGAGTGCCAGCCGCACATCAAGCGCGGCGAACATCTAAAGCTCTACCGTTTCTCCCCGAGCGACTTCGCCGAGATCAAGGCTGTCTTCAACGGACCCCACCCGGAGACCGGCGAGGAGCTCACCATCGCCGACGAGATCTCCCCCGAGGGCGCACCGCCGTTTGACCTGCCGTCCCAGACGGCAGTGTTCGCGCCCGGCCCCGACCCCGAGATGCTCGCGGAGGTCTCCGCCAAGCTCCGCCAGGCAGCCGGGCTGCCGGAGAAGCCGACGGGCGTCGTCGCCAACGACTCCAACGGCGTGGTCGGCAAGGTCAAGGACGCCATCACCGGCTGACACCGAGCGGAAAGGTACCCCGGCACATGCCGGGGTGCCCCGGCGCTCACGCCGACGCAGACCCATCGAGCTCCAGGTTGTGCAAAACGTGCAGGCGGGCGGAGCCCCCAACGTAGGTCTCAGGTCGCTCGCTCCCGCGAGTGACCCGGTGGCAGGGGATCAGAATCGGCAGGGGATTGCACCCCAGGGCGAGCCCACAGTCATAGGGCGTGAGCTCAGCCTGAAGGCGTTCGTATGACCGCGAGGCCGCATACGGAACGTTCTGGACGCGCTGCAGTAGGCCGGCGGGCACGCCGCCGCTGACCTCCCAATCAAGGTAGTCAGCGCCCATCCGCTGTTCACCGCGGAAGTAGCCATCCAATCTGCCCGCGAGCCCTCTCACTCGTTGACGTGCCTGCACGGCGCCCCGGCGGCTCCGCGCTCGCTCGATGAGAGCCCCGAAGTCGGCGTGGTCCTCGAAGGCGATTCGGACGACTCCGTCCGCGGTTGCCGCCAGCGCGAGCTTCCCGACGGGGGTCTGGATCGCGGCGCAGCTGCAGCGCGTAAGCGTCTCGCCGTCGATCGCCGGCCGCTCGAGGATCTCGGCGGCGCCGTCGTGCAGCCCGCGGCCGTAGTCGGTACAGGCCGCGCAGACCCCCTCCGCACGCACTATCACCGACTCCACCGCGTATCCGTCCAGCCGGCGTTCGGCGAGCTCGGCGCCTCCCAGCTCGACGTCGAACAGTCTCAGGCACAGACGGCAGCGGAAGTGGTCGTGGCGGGTGACGTTGATCTCGTAGCGAGCCGGCTCAGAGCTGCCCACGGACGCCAGGACCCCGAGCTCGGTGAGCTCGGCGAGCGCCGCGTACACCGTCCCCCGGCCAATCTCGGGGACGACCGCGCTGGCTCGTGAGAGCACCTCTTCTGCCGAGAGGTGCTCATCGGAGGCACCCCAGAATGATTCGAGGATCGCGCGCCGCTGGGGGGTGACCCTCAGGTCTTGGTCGCGGAGCACCCGGGCAGCCTGCTCGCTTCTCATCGTCGCCGCTCCCCCTCAGGGTCGAGTCCCCGGCTCACTGCAGACCCTGAACCAGCCCGTAGGGAACCGAGACCGCGGCATTTCCGTTGTTGAGCTGGAGGTTGATCATCGTCTCGTGTTGGGCATCGTTGGCCATGATCTGGGTGATCAGCTTGATCAGCTGGACGTCATCGAGCAGGGTCAGGGCGACGTAGTAGGCCCCCACGGTCGCCTGCTCGAGCGTCAGCAACAGCCGGAGCGCATCCTTGGCGCCCTTCAACTGGCCCAGGCGCCCGCCGATCTTGCGGTGCGACAGGCGGTCGTTGGCGACTTCGAGGCCCGTCGGGGGCGGGGGCGGGGTGCCTCCGCGCAGCCGGAGCTGATGCGTCAATGCCGCGATGTGGGCGAGCTCTTGGGCGCGCAGAGGCCGCAGGGCGTGGTGCATGCGTGGTCCCGACACCCGTGAGCTCAGGACGGCGTCGTAGCAGAACAGCAGCAGCTGTTCGACGTCGATAAGCCGCTCGAGGCGGTCAATCTGAAAGGTCGTCGCCGGGCTGGTCGCCGCCGCCGTGGCCTCGGATACTCCTGACCCCAGGATCGCCGCGCTGGTCAGGCCGGCAGCGCCGACCCCTCCGCGCACGAGTAGCTCACGCCTTGTCTGGTCCCCGCTCATCTGCGACTCGATCTACTCCGCGCCGGTGACAAACGGGGAGGGGACCGCCGGCATCCCCTGGCCGAGGCGAAGGACCGCGATGTGCTGGGAGTCACTGTTGAGGATGGTCGCCACTGAGGCGCGTACCCCCGCCGGCGACAGGCGCGGGATTGCGTCCAGGTAGTAGGCGATCTGCATGCGCTCGAGCGTATGCAGGACCGTGAGCACGCCCGCGGCGTCTCGGGCCCGCCCGATGTCGTAGCTATCGGCCTTGGGCGGCGCCTTGGAGCCGGCGGCCTTGATCAGGGAGATGAGCTCGCCGGTGTGCTCGAGCTCCTCGTTGAGAAACTGCTTGGCGGTCTTGGCCTGCTTGTGATCGAGCAGCGGTACACCCGCCACGTAGGCGGCGACGGTGCGGCGCTCGAGCTCGAGCGCCCGGTTGAGGATCCGGACGTCGCTGTCCAGGACAGCGGGCGGAGAATCCTTGACCGGCTGCGTGGTAGTGGCGGTGGATTTCTGACCGCCGCACCCCGCCAACACCACCCCTCCGACCCCCGCGAGCACCGCTCCCGCGCCGCGCAACAGCGCCCGGCGCGACGCGCCGTCGTCATCGTTTACCACCAGACGGTGGAATCCAGGTTCTCGATCTCCTCCACCGGGCGGGTGTAGATCCCGGAAGAAAGGTATTTCCAGCCGTCGTCGCAGACGATGAAGACTACGTTCCCCTCGTCGAGCTCGCCGGCAATGCGCACTGCCACCCGGGCGATCGCTCCCGACGAGACCCCCGCGAACAGCCGCTCCTCGTCGAGCAGCTTGCGCGTCCAGACGATGGCGTCGTGGTTGGTGACGAAGATCTTCCGGTCCAATAGCGAGAGGTCGATGATCGGGGGTATGAACCCGTCGTCGAGCGAGCGCAGCCCCTGCACGGGCTCGCCCTGCATCGGCTCGGCGGCCACGATCTTGACGGCGTCCCCGAGCTCCTCCTTGAGCCGGCGGCCGTTGCCCATCAGCGTTCCCCCGGTGCCCAGGCCGGCGACGAACGCGCTGACCTCGTCGAGCTCCTCGAGGATCTCGAGGGCGGTGCCGTTGTAGTGAGCCTCGGGATTGGCCTGGTTTCCGTACTGATAGGGCATGTAGTAGGAGGCATCCTTCTCGCACATGTCGAGCGCCATCTCGACGGCTCCGTTTGATCCCTTCGACCCCTCGGAGTACACGATCTCGGCCCCGTACATGCGCAGCAGCTCGGTGCGCTCGGGAGTGACGTTCTCGGGCATCACCACCTTCACGTCGTAGCCCTTGCGCCCGCAGATCATCGCCAGCGAGATGCCGGTGTTGCCGGAGGTCGGCTCGAGAATCGTCTGGCCGGGACCGATCAGCCCCTTCTCCTCGGCGTCTTCGATCAGCGCCCGCGCCACGCGGTCCTTGATCGAGCCCGTGGGGTTACGGGACTCAAGCTTGGCCCAGATGCGCACTCCGGGCTTCGGGCTAAGTCGCTTGAGCTCGATCAGCGGCGTGTGGCCGATCGCCTGGACGATGTCGCCGTAGCGCCCTCCGCAGGGCTTGTTTTGCAACGTCTCGGCGGCCATTGCTTTCCAAAGTATAGCGGTGGGGCCATTCCCGCCTTGCCTACCGCTGAGGCGACGATCGTGCGGTTGGTGGTCCGATATCCCCGCGAGTAGGCAAGGCGGGAAGACCCCGCCGCAACGCCTAGTACCCCGAGGGCGAGGTGTAGCCGGGTGTGGTCGGCGTGGTGGTCGAGCCCGAGGTGGTGGGCGGGGCCGACGGCGTGCCTTCCGCGAAGACGTGCCAGGTCCCCTTGAAGCTGTGCAGCCCGTCGCCCATGGCGCCGCCCTTGCGCCCCCCGTCCTCGACGAACGTGTACAGCGGGTGCCCGTTGAGGGTCAGCTGGATGAAGCCGTCGCGGTGCACGGTGCCCAGATGTCCTTTGACCCCCGAGGCCTTGACGACCTTGGCGGACTTGACCTTGACCGGCGGCCAGAGCGCGAAGCAGTCATTGGCCTTCGTGCACAAGAAGTGATGAGTCGTCTCCGGCGACAGCTCATAGACGGCAACGCCCTTGGAGCTAACCGCGATCGGCTCCGTCCTGTCTCCGCTCGGCCCCGACAGCTTGGCCTTAGCCACCTTGAGGGCGGTGGGTCTCGAGGTCGCCGCCGCGCTCAGCGCCACCACCCCGAACACCACGGCCACGAGCACGAGGGCGCCCAGGCCCAGTGTTGCCCAGCGCCCGGGTTGACTCTCAGACTTCATCAGCACTCCTTTGAGTGGGAACGGGTGTCCCCCTCAAAGACGCCGATCAGCCCCGTTCCTTCCCCGGACCGGGACGAAGCCCTAAGCGGCTCTCAGCGCCCGCCGCCCGCCATCGCGGGCAGGATCACGAGGGTGTCGCTGTCGCCCACCGACGTCTCGAGCCCTTCGAGCACGCGGACGTCCTCGTCGTTGAGGTAGACGTTGACGTAGCGGTTGAGATCTCCGTCGGCGGAGAACAGCTGCGATTTGGTCTCGGGGTGGCTGTCGGCGACCGAGCGCAGGATCTCCCCCACCGAGGATCCGTCGGCGCTCAGCTGCTTCTCGCCACCGACGGCAGAGCGCAGCACGGGTGGGATTTTGATCGTGGCCATGCTCGAACCCTAGACGCTGGTGCTAGTG
>JBAPXO010000382.1:0-9780 GCA_049284255.1 Solirubrobacteraceae bacterium
GCCGCGCCGCGGTCCGCTCGCTGAGTCTGGTCCGCTGGCTGACCATGGTGTGCTTCGCCGCATATTCCTAACTTGGCGGTGATTGGCCGGGGCCGTGGGCGGGCACATAGGTCACGGCAGGTTTCAATGGGGGGAAGGAGCACGAAAAACCATATGGGACGTCCGAAACCCGAGCCGATGAGAGGGTGCATTGAGCGAGGGTGAGCCGACGTCTCGTCCCTCCCTGGTCGACGCGGCCGAGCGCGCGCTGCGCGAGTGGCTGGCGCCCGGGCTCTACCGGGAAGGAGATCGCGTCCCGCCTGAGCACGAGGTCGCGGCGATGCTCGGGGTCTCGCGGGGCACCCTCCGGGCGGCGCTGCACCGTCTGGAGCAGAGCGGCGAGGTCGTGCGCCGCCAGGGCAGCGGAACCTTCGTTGGACGTATGGCCGCGCCGACCACGTTCGGAGAGCGCCTCGAGGCCTACTCCGCGATGGCTCTGCGCCGCGGGCAGAGCCTGAGCTCGGGCGAGATCAAGATCGAGCAACGCTCCGTCGGGGGGAGGCCGGCCGAGGCCCTCGCGTTGGGTCCCGACGACACCGTGACCACGATCTCCTATGCGCTGATCGCCGACGGAGCGCCCGTGGCGGTGATGTTCGAGGTTCTGCACCCCGAGGTCGCGCTGCCGGAGAACGGCGACCTCCAGGCCTCAGTGCAGCAGGGACGGATGGTGCTCGACGTGCTGCTCGGACTGGGCGTGTCGGTTGCCTTCGCTCACACGCGGGTTTGCCCGGCGCTGCTGACTTCACGTGAGCGGGCCGGGCGGCTGCTGGGCATCCGCCGGGCAACCGCTTCCCTCGAGCTCGAAGAGCTGATCTTTGCCGGTCGCGACACCCCCGTCGCCTACTCGCGCCAGGTCTTTGCCCCGGGCGAGATCGACGTGCTGCTCACGCGGTCCATGGACACCCCACGTCCCGCCCGGGTGGTCGACGTCAGGCCGCAGCGGTCATAGAGCGCGCGATCGTGAGATGTCGAGCGCGCGCCGCGGGCGGTCGGTGACGACCGCCTCCACCCTCGCGTCCGCGAGCAGACTGGCAAGCGCCCGGGGGTCGTTGACCGTCCATACCCAGCTGGGAAGCCCGCGGGCCGCCGCCCAGGTCAGGAGTCCGGTACGCGTCAGGCTGGCGTGCGGGGCGAGGAAGTCGACCTGTGCCTTGCCGACGCGGCGCTCCAGATCACCGACGCGTCGCTGAGGGCTGATCAGCAGGCCGGTTCTGGCGTCCGGGACCCAGTGGCGGACCGCCGGCAGCACGGCGTCGCGAAACGAGCTGACGACGTACTGCTCAGGGGTCAGCCGCGCGGCGACGCCCTGCATCACCTGCTCGACGTAGCCGTCCTCCTTGAGCTCGAGGTCGACGGCGATCCGTCCGGCGACGACCGCGAGCACGGATTCCAGCGTGGGCGGCGCCTGGCCCTCCTTGGCTCGGACCTGGAGCTCGTCATAGGTCAGCCTCGCCACGGCGCGGCCGCGGACACGGGCGTCGTGGACGACCACGAGTTGGCCGTCGGCGGTTCGCCTGACGTCGAGCTCGACCACGTCGCAGCCGAGCTCGATCGCCTGCTCGAAGGCCCTGAGGGAATTTTGGGGAGCGTCTTGCCAGGCCCCGCGGTGGGCGACGACGAGAGCCCTGGCCCGCTGGCGAGCCCACCCGGCAGCCGCTGGGGATGCGAGCTGCATCCCCTCTGACGTTAGCGCCGCCGGCGGCGTGGTCGGTTGCGGGGGCGCGTCGCCCCCCGGGTCAGGAGATCATGCCTCCCCACTGGCCGCCGGTGATCCCGAGGACCTGGCCGGTGATGTAGTTGGCCCACGGGGTGCAGAGCAGGAAGATTCCACCCGCGGCCTCGGCGGGGGTGCCGGGACGGCCGATCGGGATCAGGTTGGCCGCCAACGACCGCATCTGGGACGGAATCCCGAGCTGGACGGTCTCACCGCCGATCTCCATCGTGTTGGATTCCTCCTTGTCGGCCGTTAGGCGGGTCTCGATGAAGCCGAAGGCCACGGCGTTGACGTTGATCTTGAACTGGCCCCACTCCTTGGCCAGTGTCTTGGTCAGCCCGACGACGCCTGATTTGCCCGACGAGTAGTTGGCCTGCCCGGCGTTGCCCATCGTGCCCGAGATCGAGGAGACGTTGACGATCTTGCGAAACACCTCGACGCCCTCCTGGCGCTCCTGCTTGGCGGGCTCACGCATGTGGGGGGCGACCGCGCGGCACATGCGGAAAGGGACCACATTGTGGATGTCGAGCATCCGCTGGAAGTGGTCGTCGCTCATCTTGTGGATGGGGGCGTCGAGCGTGTAGCCGGCGTTGTTGATGAGGATGTCGACCTTGCCCCACTCGTCGATCACCTTGGCGACCAGGTCGTCGCAGGTGCCGGACTTGGTCAGGTCGCCGCCGAAGACGAGCGTGTCACCGCCGATCTCTGAAGCGGTCTGTTCGGCCACGTCGGCATCCAGGTCGTTGATCAGCACCTTGGCGCCCTGTGAGGAGAGCAGCTCGGCCGTGGCCCGGCCGATCCCCCGCGCCGATCCCGTCACGATCGCCACCTTGTCATCGAGGATTGCCATGTGTGCCGCCTTTCGTCTTAGTTCTGAGTGATGCGAAGAGGGCGGATCTTGCCAGCGCGCCGGTCTCGGTGTCCGCATGCCCGCAGCCGGGTAGCCTCCGCGGACGATGAACGCTCCCGAATGGCTCGCCGCCTACGCCGACAAGCTGGGCGTGGCCGCTCCCACCAAGGACGAGCTCAAGACCGTGCTCGACCTCGCCGGCGAGGCCGCCCACTCCTCGGAGCGGATCGCCGCGCCCGTCGCATGCTGGCTGGCCGCCAAGGCCGGCGTGGAGCTCGATCAGGCCATGGTCCTGGCGCGCGAGGTCGGGGGCGGCGTTGGCTGAGCGGGAGTACGACCTCGTCCTCTTCGGGGCCACCGGATTCACCGGTGGCCTGACCGCGGAGTACCTGGCGGCCAACGCCGACGGGACGCGCTGGGCGATCGCCGGACGCAATCCCGACAAGCTTGAGGCGGTCCGCGAGCGTCTGGGCGGCACCGGCGCCGCGGGCGAGCTCGGAGTCCTCCAGGCCGACATCGCCGATCGGGAAGCGATCCGTCGCGTGGCCGAGTCCGCGCGCGTCGTGATCACCACGGTCGGCCCCTACATCAATTACGGCGAACCGCTGGTGGCAGCGTGCGCCGCGGCCGGCACCGACTACGTCGATCTCACCGGCGAGCCCGAGTTCGTCGATCTCATGTGGCTGCGCTACCACGAGCAGGCAGTTCGCTCGGGTGCTCGCCTCGTGCACTCCTGCGGGTTCGATTCGATTCCCCACGACCTCGGCGCCTTCTACACCGTCAACCAACTTCCCGAGGACGTGCCGATCAAGGTCGAGGGGTTCGTGAAGGCCTCGGGGACGATCTCCGGCGGGACGCTTCACTCGGCCGTTCACGCCATGGCGCGCCTGCGTCACGGCCGCCGGGTCGCCGGACAGCGAAGCCACCTGGAAGGAAAGCCCACGGGACGCCGGATCAAGGGGCTCACGGGCCCACCTCGTCACGACGACATCGCCGACGGGTGGATCCTGCCGGTCCCGACGATCGACCCGATCGTCGTGCTGCGCTCCGCCCGGGCACTGGAGCGCTACGGCCCGGACTTCAGCTATGGCCACTACCTGGTGACCAAGCGCCTGGCCACACTCGCCGGGTTCGCCGCCGGGGCCGGGACCGTCGCTGCGCTCGCGCAGCTGCCCCCGACCCGCAACTTGCTGCTCAAACTCAAGGACCCGGGCGACGGCCCGAGTGAGGAGCAGCGAGAGAAGGCCTGGTTCAAGGTGCGCTTCCACGGCCGTTCCGATTCCGAGAGCGTCGTCACCGAGGTCAGCGGCGGGGACTTTGGCTATACGGAGAGCGCAAAGATGCTGGCCGAGTCGGCGCTATGTCTGGCCCATGACGACCTCCCCGAGCTATCCGGTCAGCTGACGACCGCTGCCGCGATGGGCCAGCCGCTGACCGACCGCCTGTCGCGGGCGGGGATCGAGTTCCGAACCCTGGAGCCGTGATGGCGAGGGCGCGGGGGCGCGCCGGCTCGGCGCCATCGGTCGACCTGCTCACCGACGGCCAGGCGGTGCTCGAGTGGGCGGCCTCCTATCTGGATCGCGTCGGCGACCTGCCCGTGCTCGCCCAGGTCACGCCGGGGGAAATTCGCGCCCGTCTCCCGGCTCACGCTCCCGAGGAGCCTGAGCCGTTCTCAGCGGTCCTCGCCGACCTCGACGAGGTCCTGCTCCCGGGCGTCACCCACTGGCAGCACCCGCGCTTTTTCGCTTACTTTGCGACCTCGGCCTCGCCACCTGGGATTCTCGCCGAGCTGCTGGCGGCGACGCTGAACTCGGTCGGCTTTCTCTGGCGCACAGCGCCCGCATCGACCGAGCTCGAGGGCGTCGTGCTCGACTGGGTGGCGGAGCTGCTCGGCCTGCCGGAGGGATGGCACGGGCACATCGAGGACACGGCCTCAACGGGGACCCTGGCGGCGATCATCGCGGCCCGCGACGCCACCGGCCGCGATGAGATCGTGTGCTCTGAGCACACCCACTCGGCGGTCGAGAAGGCGGCGCGGATGCTGGGGATGCGTCTGCGTAAGGTGCCGACCGACTCCGAGTACCGGCTGCGCGCCGACGCCCTCGGATCGCTGTCGCAGGCCGCGGTAGTGGTGGCCACGGTGGGCACGACGGCGTGCGCCTCGGTCGACGCCGTGCCGGAGATCGCCGACGCCTGCGAAGCCGCCGGGACCTGGCTGCACGTCGACGCCGCCTACGCGGGCACCGCGATGGTCTGTCCGGAGAACCGGTGGGCGTTTGCCGGGGTGCAGCGCGCCGACTCGCTGGTGGTCAATCCGCACAAGTGGATGCTGACGCCGATGGACTGCTCGCTTCTGTGGACCTCGCGCCCTCGCGAGCTGCGCGCCGCCTTCAGCCTCGTCCCCGAGTTCCTGCGCACCCCGGACGCGGAGGACGCGCTCTCGCTCAGCGAGTACGGCCCCGCGCTGGGACGGCGGTTTCGCTCGCTCAAGCTCTGGGCGGTGCTCCGCTGCCACGGACGAAGCGGGCTGCAGGCTCACATCCGCTCGGGGATCGAGCTCGCGCGGGCGTTCGAGGAGTGGGTGGCCGCGGAGCCCGGATGGGAGGTGTGCGCGGCGCGTCACTTCTCTTTGGTGTGCTTCCGCGCCCCGGGCGACGACGACTTTCAGCGAGAGCTTCTGACTCGCGTCAACGACAGCGGCGAGATCTTCATCTCGCACGCCGCGCTGGACGGGCGTTACGTCCTGCGGCTGGCGATCGGCCAGCAGAGCACGACCGCCGATGACGTGCGCGCCGCCTGGGACGTGCTCAGGCGCGAAGCGGCGCGGATATGATCCTCGCGTGGGACCCGGAAAGAGGCGCATTGGACGTGGCGGCGGGCTGCTGCTCGCCGTCCTGCTGGGCTTAGGACTCTGGGCGGGCGCCGTCGCCTCGGCGGGCGCGCGGAGCGGCCCGAAGGCGAGCCCGTCGTTCAGCCTCCCGCCGATCACCCTCCCGTTGGGCGGTCAGAGCGGGCCGACGCCGATCCCCTCGGTCAACGTCCCGGCGTCCCCGTCGTATCTGGGAGCTCCGGCGGTTCCTCATCGGATCCGCGGGGTGGGGGCGGTCCCGCATAACCGCTTCATGGCCGCCAACGGCGATTCCGAGATTCACGACGACGGCTGGCAGAGCGACATCTACAGGTGGGGAGGGCCGTTGGGGCGGGCACCGCAGACGTTCTCCAACTACCTCGCGGTCTCGGGCTCGCCGTCGGCCGGCCGTGACTGCGGCTCGACCACGTTCGACAGCCGCGGCCGGGTGGTGTCGATCTGCATCTCCAACACCGGCCCCGAGCTCTACATGTTCGACCCGGGCACGCTGGCCACGCTCGCCACGTTCTCGTTGCCGCCCCGCACGGCCGAGGACCTGCTCCTAAACCCCAACTTCTTCCAGGACTTCTCAAACGGCGGCTACTTCTACCTGGACAACCGCAACCAGGTCGTGACCGCGACCACCAATCAGCACATCTACGTCATCGCCGAGAATGCCGGTGGCGCCGCCGGGTTCACCCTCGCCCACGACTACGACCTGAGCTCGGTGCTCAAGCCCGACGAGGAGATCAACTCCCAACTCCCGGATTCCCACGGACTGGTCTGGTTCACCACGCGCCGCGACGGCGCGGTGGGCACGCTGAACCTCAAGACCGGGAAGGTCCACGTCATCAGGCTGGGCAGCGGCGCTGACAACGAGATCACCAAGTCGCTTGCAACCGACGCCCACGGCGGCGTCTACATCCCCACCGACGAAAAGCTCTACCGGTTCGTGGCGGGCCGCGGCGGAGTGCCCAGGATCAGCTGGCAGATCGCCTATCCCAACGACGGCGTGTCCAAGCCGGGGCAGCTGGATGCCGGTACCGGGACGACACCCGTGATCTCGGGGCGCTACGTCGGGATCAACGACAACGCCGACCCGATGGACGTGATGATCTACCGGACCGCGGGCCACCTGCGCCGGCACCAGCGGCGCACGGTGTGCCGGATGCCGGTGTTCAGCAAGGGCTCAAGCGCCGACGAGAACGCGATGATCGCGGCCGGGCGCTCTTACCTGATCGAGAACAACTACGGCTACCAGACTCCGGCCTCGGTCGAGGGCGGTCAGGTCACGGCCCCGGGCTTCGCGCGCGTCGACATCAATCGCAACGGCCGGGGCTGCCACCGTGTGTGGACCAACACCAAGGTCTCGGCGCCCACCGTCGTCTCCAAGCTCTCGCTGGCCAACGGCCTCATCTACACCTACACGACGACGAGCTCGGCCTCGAGCCCGTGGTACTGGACGGCGATCGACTACCGCACCGGACGGGTCGCCTACCAGCAGCTCGCCGGCAACGGGCCGTACTTCAACAACAACTACTCCGGGCTGGCGATCAGCCGCAAGGGGACCGCCTACCTGGGAACGCTCGGCGGGATCATCGGGCTGCGCGACGGCAGCTGAGGGCCGAAGGGCCCGAGGGCTCGGGGCTACTTCAGTTCGGCGGAGGTCTTGCCGAGAAGCTGACGGGCGATGATCAGCAGCTGGATCTGCTGGGTGCCCTCGAAGAGGTCGAGGATCTTGGCGTCGCGCGCCCACTTCTCGAGGAGTTCGCCCTCGCCGAAGCCGGTGGCGCCGCACAGGGCGACGCAGCGCAGCGCGACGTCGGTCCCCATGCGTCCGGCCTTGGCCTTGGCCATCGAGGCCTGCAATGAATTCGGCTTCTTGTTGTCGGCCATCCAGGCGGCCTGGAGGGTGAGAAGCCGTGCGGCCTCCCAGTCGGCCTCCATGGCGATGAACTCGGCGGCGGCGGCGTTCTGCTTGTGGGTGGGCGCGTCGTAGTCGATCACGATGCCCGCTCGTTCCAGGTGCTCACGGGTGAGCTCCAGGCACGCCCGGGCTACTCCGACCGCCATCCCGGCGACCAGCGGCCGCGTGTTGTCGAAGGTCTGCATGACGCCCGAGAAGCCACCCTTGGGCGCGATCTCGGGATCGCCGAGCAGGTTCTCCTTGGGGATCCGGCAGTCCTGGAGGAAGAAGTTGGCGGTGTCCGAAGCGCGGATGCCGAGCTTGTGCTCAAGGCGGTCGAGCTTGAGTCCGGGGTTGTCGCGCTCGACGACGAAGGACTTGATCGCGGCACGGCCCTGCGCGCGGTCGAGCGTCGCCCAGACGACGATCAGCTCGGCGCGGTCACCGGAGGTGACGAAGATCTTCTCGCCGTTGAGGACATACTCATCGCCGTCGAGCTTGGCCGTCGTCCGGATGGCCGCCGAGTCAGAGCCGGCCTCGGGCTCGGTGATCGCCATCGCCGCCCATTTGCCGCCGAAGCGCTTTAGCTGCTCCTCGTTGGCGACCGCGGCGATTGCCGCCTGGCCGAGGCCCTGGCGAGGCATCGCCAGCAGGAGCCCGACATCGCCCCAGCACAGCTCGATCAGGCCGAGCAGGCTGGCCATGTTGGAGCCGTTGCGGGTGCTGCCTTCGTCCTGCTTGGCGCTGGCGCCGTTAGATCCGGTGCCGACAGCGCCCGCGCCGGCGCCGCCGAGGGCGCCGCTCTCGTTCATGCCGTCGATCAGCGCCGCCAGCATGTCGAGCTCTTTGGGGTACTCGTGCTCGGCGGTGTCGTACTTGCGCGAGTTGGGGCGGAAGATTTCGGTGGCCACCTGATGAGACTGGGTGACCAGGGCGTTGAATTTCTTGGGGGTTTCGAGATTGATCACGGTCGTGTCCTCCTATACGAGGAGGGCGCCCTCCATCAGTCCGGCAGCGCGGAGGTCGCGGTACCAGCGCTCGACCGGATGCTCCTTGACGTAGCCGTGGCCGCCCAGGAGCTGGACGCCGTCGGATCCGATCGCCATCGCCCGGTCGGCGCACAGGCGTCGAGCGAGCGCCACCTCGCGGGAGAAGCTCTGGCCCCGGTCGACGCGGGAGGCGGCGCGGTAGGTGGCCAGGCGCAGGCCGTCGAGCTCGATCGCCATGTTGGCGACGGCGAAGGCGACGGCCTGGCGGTTGGAGATCGGCTCGCCGAACGCCGTGCGGTCCTTGACGTAGTCGGTGACGTACTCGAGCGTCGCCTGCCCGGTTCCGACGGCCAGGGCGCACCAGGCCAGACGGCTGAGCGCGATGCATTCGGTATAGACCTCACGCTCACCCCCGCCCAGGAGCGCGGTGGCCGGGAGCTGAACGTCCTCGAGGATCAGCCGGCCGGTGGCGCCGGCACGGATCCCCATGCCGGGATCGGACTCGATCGAGAGGCCGGGCGTCTTTGACTCGACGATGAAGAGGGAGGGCTTGGGGGGTCCCGCGTCGGCGAGATCGGCGGCGACGATGAACAGCTCGGCGTCGGCGGCCCGAGGAACGAGCGCCTTGACGCCGTTGAGCAGATAGCCACCCTTTGCCGGACGGGCCTGAGTGGCGAGGACGAAGGGATCAAACAGGGGCGCGGGCTCCATCACCGCCAGCGACGCCGAGGGAACGTCCTCGCCGACGAACTCGGGCAGGTAGGTCGCCTGCTGCTGGGCATCGCCCCACAGGCTGATCGCGGTCGAGACAGCGGCCGGCGCCAGGCAGGCGACCGCGATCCCCATGTCGCCGCGGGCCAGCGCCTCGCTCATGAGCACGGTGGTGGTCGCCGAGCGCTCTTGCACGGCGCCCCCAAGCTCCTCGGGTACGCCCACCATGGTGAGCCCGAGCTCGTTGGCCTGTGTGAGCAGCTCGACGGGGGCGGCGCAGTCGGCGTCGGCCTGGGCGGCGACCGGTCGCAGGCGGTCGATCGCGAAATCTCGGACCGAGTCACGCAGCATCTCCTGCTCGTCTGACGGGGTGAGGTCGAAGAGGTCGGTCCGGGGGCCCCGCGGCTGGCGGGCGGGCCGGGACAGGCGCTGGGCGGCGGCGAAGGTGCGCCCCGCCCTGGCCGCGGTCCGAGCGCCGGTCTTGGTGGCACCGTGGATCAGGCGGGTGGCAGGATCCCGGAGCCCGAGGCGGTCGATCGCGGTCGAGGAGGCGACGAGATTCAGCGCCTTGAGACCGACGGCCATGCCGCGCTCAGCGATGTTTGGTTGCTCGGCCATCTGCCGGGCCACGTTATCACGGTTCGTTGTCACGTCGTTCCATGTAATGCTGAACGCCGCCGTATATCTGGACTCTTCTTCGTTGTTTGCGGGGCTCTTATGAGG
>JBAPXO010000383.1:0-1560 GCA_049284255.1 Solirubrobacteraceae bacterium
CGCGAGCGGCAGCTTGCCCAAGCGGCGCAGCTGCGGCGCCAGCGCCTGGGAGCGGACGAGGCCGCCGGGCGCTTCCTCGCGGATGATCTCGGCCGCCGCCTGGGTGGAGACGATCTCGATCCCGGACAGCACCTGGTTGCCCCATACATGGTCGCCGTCGGAGTGCGTATTGACGAGCGTGCGGATCGGCACCGGCGCGCGCTTGACCATCGCGGAGAGCATCGCCCTCGTTAAGAAGGGATCCCAGAGCGTGTCGACCAGCAGCCCGACGTCGTCGCCCACCACCAGGCCAGCGTTTGACTCTCCCCAGCCGCCGTTGGGCTGAAGCCACGCGAACACCCCGTCGGCGACCTCGTGCAGCCCGCCCTCGAAGCGCGCCGGGTGTCCGGAAAGGGTCGATGCCACCGACCTAGCGTAACCCGGAGCCAGGGTCAGAAGCCGCCCCGGCACGGGTCCGCGCGCGTACATTGCGGTTTGATCGGGCCTGCTCCGGGCAGGCTTAAGGCCGCGCGTCACGCGCGAGTCCGCCACCGGAGCAAGGAGCAAGAAGCGCTGATGCCGCGACCATTCGGAGCATCGTTGCCGGGCCGCCGCGGCGCCCCGCGCACCATCTCCAAGCTACTGGAACCCGTCGCCGGGCCGCGCGACCTGATCCCGCGCTGGCTGTGGAACGTGAAAGCGGGGCGCATGCAGAAGACCCTCGCCGCCACCGTCGCCGCCAGCGGCCTGCCGCTCGGTTTCGAGATGTACCTTGAGCATTACAAGGGCTCGTTCGGCGACATCTGGATGTGGAGCCCGATTGTCACCAGCCCGGTGGTCAGCGCCGCCGGGGTGGCCGCCTGGCGCTGGCCTGAGGCCGCACGCACCGTGCTCCCCGGGGTCGGAGCGCTGTACGCGCTCAACGGCGCGATCGGGACCTACACCCATCTGCGGGGAGTGGCGCGAAAGCCCGGTGGGTTCTCGGAACCCACCTACAACCTCGTCATGGGACCGCCCCTGCTGGCCCCGGGCTCCCTGATCCTGGTCGGGGCCATCGCGATGCTGGCCGCACTCGTGCAGCGGGAGCGGTGAGCTTGACGCCGGACTTCACGCGCGCCGAACACCTCCCCAACCGCCGCCCCGACGGACGGCCGGATGACCCCTATGAGCTGCCTCGCCAGCGCCGCGGCACGACTCCTCAGATGCACGGCCGCTACCCGGACTACGACACCCTCGAGCAGACCGGTCATTGGGATGAGGTAACCCGCAAGATGGTGCTCGCCCGGATCGACGCCGTCCCGGAGATCCGCTTCTTCTCGCCCCGGGAGGCGGCGACCCTGAGCGCTATGTGCGACCTTCTCACCGCCCAGGACTCCGAGCCCCGGATCCCGGTGATCAACTTCATCGACGAGAAGTACGACAAGGGGGAGCTCGACGGCTACCAGTACGCCGACATGCCCGATGACCGCGATGCCTGGAGACTGGTCGCCCAGGGACTCGATGAGGAGGCCGAGCGCCGCTCCGGCGCGGCGTCGTTCGCGGCCGCCGACGGCGACGTCAGCCGCGCGATCGTGTCGGACT